>JAGHSU010000003.1 GCA_018065685.1 Candidatus Methanocorpusculum equi
TCTCAATACAGTGTGCGGCTTTATGCGGCTCACCGGGACCTGCATGTACGGCCCCGCGGCTTAAAACGCGGCAGCAGATAACGCGGTGCTTTGCGGTAAAGGTTTCGTGCAGCTCACGTGCAAGCTGCATACAGTGTGCGGACGCCGCAACATCAGACGGGCTCTCACGGCCAAACATAAGACCAAGGGCTGATACTGCCCCGACTACAGCCCCGCATGCACATCCCGAACCCCCCATCCCGACCGGAACCCGGATACAGATGAAATCACATACCCGGGAAGCTCCGGGAAAAATGCCTCACGGAGAGCAGACATAACGGCTTCTGAACAGTAATATTTTCCGCTCCGGAAAAGTTCCTCTGCATTCCTCCGGATTTTGAGAGCATCCGCTCCTGAATACTGATAATAAAAAGGGAGAGTCATAATTCTCTCTGAAATTCTTTCCGAAAATCAGACTCTTTTTGCAGTAACCGTCAGCGGAATAGCGTTGCGTACGGTATACATTGCCATACATCCGTCAAGGGCTGCCTGGCGGAGCATGGCAATCTGGTCATCTGTTGCCTGTTCGCTTTTGACATTGAAGATGATACGGAAAGCCCCCACAAGCGGCTGGTCCCCGAGCTTAAACTGGGCGTGATAGTCGAGGTCTGCCTCAATGTCGGTTGTTAAGGCATCGATTTTAATGCCGTTTTTGGCAGCTGCGGTCATAAATGTGGCAGATGCACAGCCGCAGATCCAGAACAGACCAAAGGCCATCGGAGAGGGGTAGTTTCCGAGCTTTTCAAAGTTCGGGTGGGCTAAGGCAAACTGAACCGGTCCCTTGTCGGTCTTTGCGGACGCGGTAAACTGGGGGCCGTTTTCATCGAACTCCCAGGTTCCGGTCATGTGTGTTGTAAATAACGCTTCGTTGTCATCTGCCTTTATCTCGGCTTCGTACTGTTTTACCTGATCCAGGTCAATATTGTTAAGCATGGCTGTATCTCCAGTTATGACACGGAATAAAACGTAAAGAGGTGACAACTGCCGGTATGGCTGGTTTCCCGGCAGTTACTGTTTTTTCCCGCGCATTTTTTCTTTTTGCTGAGGGATCAGCGTAATCTCATATGTGTCGGGGCTTTCGCACTCGACCACGGAGACATCATATCCGGACTTCGGAAACGACCCCTCAACAGTGTTCACCTGTGTTTTTGTCCCAAGGAAGGTGAAAGGCCCGCTGGTTTTTTTCAACGCAACCTTCAGTTTCAGCATCAGATAGGTGCATGACTCTTCCAGGAAATCTTCTGTCATCACTTATGTATTAGTTCTGACGGTTTTTAGAGATTGTGATTTCCCACAATCCGTTCTCTACGAGATTTACTGCACACTGCAGCTTTTTAATCCCGCAGTATTCTGGAATCGATGCAGTTGCTGCAGGTGCATGGTTGCATCTGACAACAAGTGTCTCATCGTCTGCAAGAGACTTTACTGCCTTGTCCACTTCCAGAACACAGAAGGGACAGACTTTTCCAGTAATATCAAGATTCATCTGCATCACCTTTAAAGACCAATGAGGTCAAAGAAGTTTCCTACCCATCCGCCGATAAATGCCGTAAAGACAACAGCTCCTGCGAGCAGACCGAGGAAGAAGAACAGTGCTTTGACGTTTCCTTCAGCGGTCATGACAATCTGCCGGAGCGGACATCCGCCGAGAAGGACCCCGAGAATACCTGCAAAGATACCTCCGACGACCATACAGATGACGGTCGCTGCAACGGAAAGACCTGCCGGTGCTCCGCCGATTGCGGTAAATCCGTTCTGGATAATCCAGAAGAATCCGCCGTATGCTTCGGGGAAGATGAGCGAGAAGATGAGGTAGAATACAAACGCAGAGAGGATTAACGCCCCGTATCCTTTTAAGAGACGGGTCTGTCTGAACAGAATAAAGTCTCTGATACCGCCTATTGAACAGAATCCGGAACGCTGTCCTAACCATCCGATGATAAGACCGAGGACAAGTGTTGCGACCGGAACAATCCAGACCAGACTCATGTTACTTTCCTCCTCCCATGCGCTTTAAGGCAATCTTTACGCCGATAAAGACACCGACGATGATGGCGATAAGGCCGATAAATGCAATTGCATCACCGTATCCGATACGAAGGGCGATACGGTACGGGCAGGCACCCATTAACAGGGCGCAGATCATAAACAGAAATCCGCCGACTGCGTATTTGACGCACGACCATGGAGATGCTTTCTTGATTCTGAACTCTTTGTAGAGCAATGCTGCAATGAGAGCTCCGACAAGAACTCCTACAATAGTAAGGACCGGGACTGCTCCTCCTGCAATTGCTTCCGCAGAGACAGGCGCCATTCCGAGATTTGTTCCGAAGATGCCGTTCCAGATACCGTTGATTAAGTCACGGGAGTGGCATGCCACACAAAATCCGTAGGCGACCGGTCCTTTTCCGGCAGCGCCGAGGAAGAACAGGTACTGCACAAATGCAGCGCCAAGTCCAATGATCGCCCCTGCAACCCAGGGACGTTTAAGAATCCTGTCGATTCCTTTGTTCGCTAACGATTTAATCATCCCTAATCTGATTGGCTCTTATTTCATATAAACATAACCCGAATGAATTATAT
>JAGHSU010000045.1 GCA_018065685.1 Candidatus Methanocorpusculum equi
TTTGAAAATCAAGGACCAATTTTTGGATAGTTCTTGAAACAAAACATAATTTCGGATTTGATTGGTCAAAAACTTGTGAACTAATTTCGGGATACTACAGAATAAATCCCGGAATCGCCGGCAAAACACGGGGCCTGCAGGGTAAAACACCCCTGCGCGCACAATCCCTCCTTACTTCGTCCCCGCCCCCTCTCCTGCACAATCCGCCGCCGAACCCCCCGCCTGATTCCGTGTCCGAATAGCCGAGGCTGCGAGATATGCTGTGGAAAACGCGGCCTGAATGTTGTATCCCCCGGTATCTCCGTCGATATCAAGAACCTCCCCCGCAAAAAAGAGATTCGGGCAAAGCTTCGACCCGCAGGTCTTTTTGTTCACCTCTGACAGAGCAACACCTCCTGCAGTAGCCATAGCAGCTGCAAAATCCCCGGTCTGGGCGACCCCGGCACGGTACGCGGTAAAGGCTTTCACCAGACTCTTTCGGGCAGCTGCTGACAGCTGGGCTCCCTTCAGGGACTCTGAAACCCCTGCCGCGGACAACAGGGCGTGTATCAGCCGCTCCGGAACACCTAAGCCGTAGAAGAGATTTGGCATGGCCTTTGCCCCGTCGTTTTTGCACCGCTCAATGATGAGGGCATCGAGTGCCTCGGGGGTCAGGTGAACGAAGGAGATTTCAAGGACATCGCCCGCATAAATCCATCTCCCTGCATCAAGGACTGCAGGCCCTGAAAACCCGAATGCCGTAATCAGAAGGTCGCCTGTGTTTTTCGCCGCAAGCGAGCCGTTTCTGAATATCCGGACTGTCGCATCCGTGACTGAAATCCCTGACAGTTCCTTTAAGGGAAACTGCTTCACATAGACCGGGGTCAGCGCCTCTTTCGGGGATACAATCGTGTGTCCGAGCGATGCTGCGAGGGGGTACCCGTCTCCTGAGGAGCCGGTATGCGGGTATGATTTTCAGCCGCAGGAAAGGATCAGATGCTTTGCAGCGAACTGTTTTGTTCCGGCATCAACAATGAAACCTGTGCCGCTTTTTGTGATGCTTCTGACGCGGCAGCCGGTTTTAATCTCTGCCCCTGCCGCACTGCACGCGGCACGAAGTGCCTGCAGGACGTCTTTTGCGCTGCGGGACTTCGGAAACACCTTCCCGCCGTCCGTTGTCTCAAAGGAGAGATCGTACTGCTCAAAAAACGCTGTTGTATCACTGTTTTTAAACGCCTGGAGAGCGGGCTTTAGAAACGAGGCATGGTCTTTATCCCCGTAGTGCTTCAGAAACTCCGCGGGAGTTCCCGCATGGGTGATGTTGCACTGCCCGAGTCCTGACAGGAGAAGTTTCTTTCCCGGAGCATCCGTTTTTTCGAGGACAAGGGTCCGGAGGCCTGAAAGTTGTGCCGCGGCAAAAAGCCCTGCCGGGCCGCCTCCCACGATTACAACATCATACTCATCCATTTCGCGGTCCTAAAAACTTCTTTACGATGAAGAGGGAAAGGCGGTAGGGCAGACCTTCCATCACCGCTTTTGTTTCATCCAGATAGTCGCGGATAAGAATGCCCTGCGGGCATTTCTTCTCACAAAGACCGCATTTGATGCACGCGGAGGCTGCGGCTGATTTCTCCTTCAGCGAAGTGCAGGTGATATACGCAGCCATTCCGGAGACAAATCCCTCGGAACAGCGTTTGTTGTACGCGGCAAAGACCGAGGGGATATCCACACCATGAGGGCAGGGCATACAGTAGCCGCATCCGGTACAGGGGACTGCGGTTTTTGCATTCAGAATCTCTTTTACGGATGTGTAGAGAGAGGCGGACTCCTCTGTCAGAACCCCTGCCTTCGCATGTTCTGCAGCATTCAGGTTATCCTCGAGCTGTGCTGCCTCATTCATTCCCGAGAGGATACAGGCGACCTCCGGAAAGTTCCAGAGCCAGCGGAAGGAAAACTCCGCGGGAGAATAGCCGGGCTGTTCGCGTGTCAGGAGGTCTTGTGCCTCCTGCGGGAGGTTTACCAGTTTTCCGCTGCGAAGGGGTTCCATAATAATAACCGGAAGACCCGCGTCACCTGCATACTTCAGCCCGGCAACACCCGCCTGCGAGATATCATCCATGTAGTTTAACTGTATCTGACAGAAGTCCCAGGGGTAGATGTCAACGAGCTCCTTAAATCCTGCGGTCCCCCCGTGGTAGGAGAATCCGATGTTTCTGATTTCCCCGCGTTCCTTTTCCTCCCCGAGCCAGCGGATAATTCCCATGTCACGGCATTTTTCGAATGCTGCGGCGTCTCCTAACATATGCACCAAGTAGTAGTCGATATAGTCGGTGCAGAGCAGTTTTTTCTGTTCGGCAAAGATTTTTTCCGCATCTTCTGCCGACCTGCACTGCCGGTAGGGAAGCTTTGTTGCAACATAGATTTTGTCACGTTGTCCCTCTGCGTTGAGTTTTGCGATAAACTTCCCGAGAGCCGCCTCGCTTCCGGGATAGAGGTAAGCTGTGTCAAAGTAGTTGACCCCCGCCTCTGCGGCGCGGGTGAGCAGCTCTTCGGTCTTTTTCTGGTTTATCGTGAAAGCGGTTCTTGGAAACCGCATGCACCCGAAGCCGAGAACGGATATCTGAGTGTTGTTTCTGGGGTTTGTCCGGTATTTCATCTGATACATAATAAGGGGTTTTCTTGTATTTATGGGTTTGTGCATTCACAGCGGCAGCGAAACAGCTCTCACAAACACCCGGCACACAACCTGGGCCCCAACCGATGCTATTTTGAGAGATAACAGCACATTATTTATCATGAATAAAAAATCAGAAGAGGATGCCGCACAATCATCCGCAAAAGAAGAGGTAAAAAAGCGGACCGTAAAAAAAGCAGCCGCTGATACGGAGAAGAAAACCGGAAAAGCCGCTTTGAAAACTGTATCAAAATCCTCGTCAAAGTCCTCATCAAAATCCTCATCAAAACCAGACTCCGAATCCTCATTGAAGCCCGTATCAAAACCGGCTGAAAAAGCTGCAGGAAAGAAGAGAACGGCGGCCAATCAGGAAAAACCCGCAAAAGAGATAAAATCCGCGGAAAAGACAAAACCTGCGAATAAGACAGACAGGGAAAACGGAACTGAACAGGACGGCATATCCGGGCACAAAAAAGTCCCCGATGCGTTCCTCTCGGACTTAAACGACCTCGCAAAGATATTTGAGGTAAATCCGGGGGTTATCGACCCCATCCGCGAAGTCTTTGAGTATCATCTGGTAGACCCCATCGACCGGAAGACGTTCCCGCGGATGGTAAACGCGGTCTCAATGCTGTTGGGCCCTGCCCCTGCCATGGTCTTAATGACCGGATGTCATGTAAACTCGGTGGGATTTTTCGAGGACCTGCTCGGCGCGGTCAAGGACAATGATTCGGCAAAGACTGCGGTGTGGATTATCCAGCAGCTGACCTCTATCTACGGGAACCGCGTGCAGAAGGCGTACTCCCTCTCTTCGGGAACCCTCGATGAAGACTGGCATACGATTGATATCAATACGTTCAGGCGTGAGGGAACGACCCCTCTGTGGCTGATTGACCTTAGGCTTTCGCAGTACAGCGGGGAGGACACGCAGCTGAAGATGACGCCTGACTCCGCATACCAGCTTGTGGAGATTCTGATGACCGAGCTTTTGGAAAATATCCCCGCAGAACAGGTTGACCCTGACCTTGTTGAGCGGTGCCGCGAGCACTGTAAGGCGTTTTATGAGAAGTTCTACGGGAAGGAAAAGACGAAAACAGAGGATGAGCATCCCGCAGGGTATGCGTGATACGGGGAATGAAATATTCTTCCCCCCCCGTTCCGTCACTTCCGGGTAATCCATTCTGATTTTAATTTATTTTTATATCCGGATTGAACAATCCAAAAAAAAGAATCCTGTCAGGCTTACGCCGCAGGGATGAAGAATCCGATAATATTCATCATCAGATTCGGGTCGAACGGTACGTAGAGCAGGAACACCGCGATTGCAATCACTACAAGGAATGCGAGAGGATTCCAGGCGAGGACCTTTTTGCCGTCGAGAGGGCCTACCGGAAGCATGTTAAAGAACGCAAACATCGCATTCACAAGCCAGCCGGAGTATCCGAGATAGAACAGGAATCCCGCTCCCGTAAACGTAAAGGCAATTCCTCCGGTAAGGATTTCACCGCCGCCAAGAGAGATTCCAAGAATCATAATCGCTCCAAAGACGACCAGAAGAATCAGGTTCGTAATCGGACCGAGAATGGAGATGATTCCATTCTCCTTCTTTGTCATCTGACGTCCTGCAGTGTTGATGACAGTAGCTCCGGGAGCTGCAAAGACCACGCCTAAGAGAACTGCTAAACAGAGTGAAATCACAAGCATCGGGTTGCTCTTTCGAAACTCTGCCCAGTAGCCGTAGCGGATTGCGGAGTATTTGTGGGCGAGCTCGTGCAGAACGAATGAAAGGCCTACAATGATGAGCGATGATGCGAATGCAATCAGAAGCCTCTGACCGCTGAATCCGGAGAAGTTTCCTCCGACCATCTGACTGATGAGACTCACCAGACCACCGTTTGCGAAGAGTGCAATCGTAAACGCAATGGTAAGCGAAATCCAGGCAATGAAGAGGTCCTTCTTCTCGAACGGGGAGATTTTCTTAAATAATCCCATCAGAGACCACATCCGACCTTAACACAGTCCGCGATGGTTCCAAGCCGCGGAATTGCCTTGCACATGCCCGGAAGGTAGGTAAATGCCTTCCCGGAGTTTGTCATAACCGTCTGTCCTTCCAGGAGCGGAGATACAATCATACAGGTGTCGTGAACGATTTTTGCACCTGAAGCGGCGATGATTTTGTACAGCTCCTCGTTTCCTTTCATTGAGTCTGCCGCTGCAAACACGTAGAACGGAAGTTTCACCTTCTTTCCTTCGAGAAGCGCTGCGAGCTCCGAGAGCTCCTCGGTTGAGACGTGCGGGCAGCCGACTGCGACCGAATCCGGTTCAAGGTCGCTGAAGAGCTCTGCAATCTCCGAGTTCTCGATGACAATCTCCTCACGCTCGTCCTCTTCGAAATGCTTCTTAAAGAACGGGAAACGGGCTTCAGGAGTGATGTCTTCTACATGGAATAAGGGGACTGCTCCCGATGCCGCCATCGCTGCCCCCATGCTTTTAAGCATGGAGCTCTTCGGACGGATTCCCTTAAAGAGCGGGATTTTATCGCCTGCAACTGCGCCTGCAATTATTCCAAGCGCTCCGTACTCGGCAGGAGTCCAGGATTTTGCAGCTTCCGGTTCGGAGAGAACGAAATCAATCTGCGGGAGACGGTTCTTTACGATATGCATTCCATATTCCGGTGTCTTTCCGGTAAGAGCCGCTGCGAGGGCGGACGGTCCGCCCTCGCGGTTTGTCCGTGCACCGAGGACCGAATTTGCATACACAACCGCGGAGGACTCTGACCATGCGAGATGGTCTCCGCGCTCGATTAAGGTGTAGTAGTACGGCGTGCAGGTGCAGGATAAGCGGATGCCAAGTTTAGCATACGCGGCATTTACCTCAAGCTGTTTCTGCGCAAAGTCCTTTGGAATCCCGAGCTCTTCCCACCCGTCACGCGGCATTCCGATCGGATTTAAGTATGAGGGGACCACAGTCTTTCCTGAAAGGGAAGACAGCCACTCAAGACCGGTGTCTCCGATGGTCTTGTAGGACGCTCCCGAGACCTGAACACTTTTTACCTCAATAAGACGCTCGGCATTGTAAATTTTGCCGAGGGAGACCAGAATCTCCATCATCTTCTGTTTTGTTTCGCCCGACTCTCCGTTGAGAAGGGCCTGATCATAACTGTCTAACTGCATCTCTCGCTCCAGTTCTGTATAATTTCTATATTATTGTCACGAATTGTATATATTACTTCCAGTCTGCACGGATGAACTCTGCCTCGCGCCCGAAAGGAATTGTTGCATCAACTCCCGCCTTTACGTTGAGTCCGTCGCCGATTCTGCACGGGTCAATGGTAGAGCCGCGAACCCCGGTATAAACAATGACATCCCGGTCTGCGCGTACCCGCGTTGCAATGGCGTATTCCACGTCAGAGGGGTCGTATATGTCGATATCGGTATCAACGACTACCACATGCTTTAGGGATTTGTGTGCGGCAAATGCAGCGTCAATCGCACGCCGCCCGTCGTCTTCCCCGTGCTTTCGAATCTGAATAACCGCATGGAAATATCCGGCACCGCCTCTGGTAAGTGTGACGTCGGACACATCCGCCGCGCGGGACACTTCGGCAAATATCTTCGGCTCATAGGGAGCCCCCATAAACATCTTATGCTCCGCCCCCGAGGGGAGCAGGGCATGATAGATGAAGTCATCTTTTACTGTCATCCCTTCGAGCTCGATTACCGGCTGCTGACGAACCGAATCATACGTTCCGCTAATGTCGACGAAAGGACCTTCTGCGGTTTTTTCCGGTGTAATCCACCCGTAGAGTACAATCTCCGCATCGGGGACGCGGACTCCGTTCGGACAGGTGTAAAGAGGCAGAGTTTCTCCTGCAATCTCTGCCGCATACTTCATCTCGCATCCTTCGGGGACACGGGTGCAGGCCGCGAAAAGAATTACCGGGTTTACGCCGATGACGATTGCAATCGGGAGTTTTTCACCCGCAGCGCAGGCCCTCTGGTAGAGAACATCGGTGTGCCGCGTTTCAACAAGGCGGGCTGCCAGATGGTTTTTGTCGAGTACAAGCATCCGGTGAACCGAGGCGTTTTCAACTCCGCCGTACGCGGAAAAGACAATCCCTGAGGTGATGTAGCGCCCGGCATCCTTCGGGAAGTGCTTCAGGACCGGAATTTTTGAAAGGTCTGCCGGGACGAAGGGGAGTTTTCCCCCGTCAGAGACCGCGCCGGAGAACGTGCATTTGGAGAGCTGCTCAATCATGGTCTTTTCCGGATACCCGAGAGCAACCGAGAGTGCCTTACGGGAGGTTACGGTGTTCATCACAGCCGTGTGTCCTTCGAGGTCTTCAAAGATGAGCATCCTGTCTGCTGCTGCGGCAAGCTGTGCTGCTTCCATGTCGGCGGAGACAGGGCGTGTAATGACCTCGGCAAGTCCCGCCTCTTTCATCTTCCGGACAAAGTCCCTGAAGCTTTCCATCAGGCGTCCCCCCAGCGTTTCTGAAGATTGTGCTCAATGCCGCAGTGGTCCAGGATACGGGCAACCATGACGTCTGCAAGCTCCTCGATTGTTTCCGGATGTGTGTAAAAGGAGGGGGATGCGGGCATTATAAGAGCTCCCGCATCGTTTGCCTTGAGCATATTGGTCAGATGGATTCTGTTGTACGGGGTCTCGCGCGGGACTATGATAAGAGTCCGCCGCTCTTTCAGGGCCACATCTGCGGCACGGACGATGAGTGATTCCGCATAGCCGTTTGCAACCGCTGAAAGGGTTTTCATGCTGCAGGGGACTATCACCATTGCGTCATAGAGGAATGAGCCGCTCGCAATTTTTGCGCCGATTTCCGCATTCTCTTCGTAATGGAAGGGGTATCCGTCAAGGGAGAGTCCTTCAACCGCGGAGACCTGCCGCGCTGCATCAGATATGATTACATATACCTCTGCCTTTCCGCAGAGGGCATCCAGGAGGCGCTTTGCATAGATTATGCCTGAGGCACCCGTTACCGCAACAACAATCCGTTTCATCTCGTGTTCTCTTCTGTATATTATTTATCGTGAGGGATTAATGTTGTTTTGGGTGGGGGTGTCTGATATCCCGGGTGGAACTGACGGTGCGCAGGGTCAACAAAGAGCAGACGTACTGTCAGTTACAGTGTCCATGAACCCATCTGCCCCAAACCTGAGACTAATTTATAGGAGAAACAGCAATATATCAGTAAACATGAACACCGATAAAAAAACCGCAATAACGAAACTCATTCTCATCTTTGAAGCAGTTGTGACAGTCGTCACCGTCTGCTGCTCCGCAGGGTGCATCATCTCTCCCGAAGGCCCGGAAACGTGGACTCCGGAAATTACCCAGCTCACGGACTATCCGGAATACAACCTCTATCTGGCAGAATATACGCATGACGATAAGCTCGATGAACTGATAGCAGAACATATTACGGATACCGGACTGCTGAACCGGCGGATTGCCGAACTCTGCGCTCCGGGAACGGATGTCAGGATAAAACTGCCTGCGCCCGCATGCACCGTCTTCGTCTCATCCGACGCGACATCCGGGGTGATGTCAGAGGTGACATCAGAAGAGCCGCCGGAGGGTTCCTTTGAAGGGCAGTACCTCGCCGGGAGAAACTTCGATTTCGGGGATACGAGCTGCATGCTGGTCCACACCGTCCCTGACAACGGGTATGAGTCGATAGCCTTCGCAGACATAAACATGTACGCATCTGACCCCGCAGGCGACCCTGCAAACCCGCAGGATGCGCTTATTTCCCCGTATCTTTGTATGGACGGATTAAATGAGGCAGGTGTCTTCATTGCGGTTCTTGTAGCTGACGGGCCTGCCGTACACCAGAACACCGGAAAACCTGTTGCAACAGCCCCGTTTATCATCCGGCTTGTTCTCGACAAGGCAGCTGATGTGTACGAGGCGGTCCTTTTAATCGGAGACTTTGATGCATACTTTGCCTCGGGATTCCAGTACTTCATCGCGGACAAAAGCGGAAATACCGCAGTTGTCAACTATATTCATGATGAACTGACGGTGGTATTTGGTGAAACCATTCTGACAAACTTCTATGTCTGCGAAATCCCTGAGGATTACCCGGAAGGACACGGACAGGACAGATATGAGACAGCAGAAACGATGCTGGAAGATGCCGGATATGAGACAGATTCCGCGAAAGCGTTTGAGATTCTGGAAGCCGTGGCGCAGACCACTGAAATGCTGGACCCCGGGACCACCCAGTGGTCTGCTGTCTATTATCTCACGAAAGGATATGCGGATGTTGTCTTCCGGCAGCACTGGGATGATGTCATCTCATCTCCTCACTTATCTGCAGCTCCCGTG
>JAGHSU010000125.1 GCA_018065685.1 Candidatus Methanocorpusculum equi
AGACCACCATTCCTGCGATGATGATGAGAAGACCAAGGCATGTTGAAGCTCTCGGAGGTGCATTTCTTATAATCCGGTCGATAATTCCGAGAATGATTGAGCCGATACCAAACGCTGCGACACTTGCAAAGATAATGGCACCTGTAAGCCAGAGCGCATCTGCCTGTGCAGTGCCCATCAACACCGCACCTGCAATGCCGACGACTGTAAGGACGCCTCCAAGACCTAAGATGAATCTTGGAAGCATGTGATCGAAGAACCTTCCTGCAACAATGGTAAAGAGCGCTAAGATCAGTCCTTCTGTTGTGATGATAAGGGCCCTGAGGAGCGGGTCGTCGATACCCAACAGCTCTGCCATGTAGGTTGAGATGAGGGAGTCCATCGAGTAGATTGCAATATAATAGAGAAGGTTTGCACTGCTGTTGAAGGTAAATGATCTGTTATGCAAAATAAGATTGACCGGCACAAGCGGGTTCGCATTGCGTTTTTCGTAGACGAAAAAGAGAATCATTAAAATGATTCCCGCAACAAGAGAGGCAATTGCCGTGGTTTCCGGAAGCTTTGAGAAACCATAGACCGCAAGCGTCATGCCCGCAATAAAGATGAGAGTGCCAATCCAGTCGAACTTTCCGGTATCTGTCGGTTTATCCTTCGGGATAAATATAATCGCGAGGATAAATGAAAGAAGGGCTACCGGGCATAAGACAATAAAGACCGCAGACCATCCGACAAGGTTTGTAAGTGCTCCTGCGGCAAGAGGTGCTGCAAGCTGACCTAAGAAGACCCCGGTCATTGCAACTCCGATGGCTGTTCCGCGGTGCTTTTCAGGAACAATATCTGCGAGGAGTGCAATAGCTGTCCCGAACATCAGGGCGTTTCCTACACCCTGGACCGCACGCATGACGAGCATGACCTCAATGGTCGGGGAAAGACCGATTCCAAGCGACCCGACACCAAGCAGCAGGACACCGATGGTGAAGAATATTTTTTTATTGAATTTATCTGCAAGACGGGCAGCCGGTATGAGGAATACGGTTGATGTTAAGGTATACACCGTAAAAATCCACGGGAGAAGACCCGAGCCGAACGCCGCTTCATATCCGAAGAATCCGATGATATCAGAAGCGATGAGCCCTGTCGCAGATCCGATGAACGGCGGAAGAAAGCAGGCAATCGCAACGGTAATCCCGATGATGAGCTGCTTTGGCGTGAGATGAACTGACGACATACATAATAATGAGTCACGACTCTATTTAAGTCGTTCGGATTGTGTGTTGTTACTCAAAAATAGGTTGGTTTGGAGGGGGGTTTCGATTACTTTATCGAACACGCTGCCCCGCATGGTTCTTCCTTTTCCTTATCAGGAGTCACCACACGGTATGCATGCGCCAGAACGGAGGAGTTGGACAAAAGCCCTGCAATCAGGACGGTTTCCAGAATCTCCTCCTTGGAGATGCCCATCTTCTGTGCGACATGCATGTGATACGTTGTACAGTGGTCGCAGTGAAGGGCAGCCCCTACTGCAAGACTGATCAGTTCAACCGTTTTTGCATCGAGAGCACCGAGTGAATTTACCGCATGCTTATACATCATGTGGGATAAAAGCGCCTCGGGGCATGCTTCAAGTTTTTTATAAATCAGCGGAGCCGACCCGAACTCCTCTTCAACATCTTCGAGCCAGTCTGCTGCGGTTTTTTCCGCACCCTTGTCTTTGATTTCAAGAATTGCGTTTTCAAAGTCCTTGTTTATGTCAACCATAGTACACCATCACACCACAATGTTTGTTTCCGAAAGCGGCTTTATGCGAATCAGAATATAATCCCGCATACGGGACTTTTTCACATCGCATACATCGCCTACCTTCACCCCGTTTTCGATTTCGAGGTCACGGATACGCTGTGCATACCCTCCATAGGGGAGCTTGGGCCGAAGACCCGTTAACTGAACCGCAACCGGCGCGGGGGCTAAGATATCTTCAATCTCCGGAATCTTCTGCTGCAAAAGCGCCTGAAGACGCGCGGGGGAGAGCGACAGCGGGTCTTCTGCGAGTTCCTTTCTCCTGGCGTCGATGACGCGCTCGACCTCTTCTATGACCGCATCGAGGCGGGAGATGTCCTCTTCAGTCTGTGTCCGGTGCATGAAGCGCCCGAGGTTTCCGACATACCCTTCAACCGGCGGGTCGGTGACAGCTTCCAGCGCCTCACGCGAGGGGCCCCCCGTTAAGATAATCGGGACTGTGATGCCTGAGCGGAACTTCGGAAACTTCGTTCCGATACAGGATGCAAAGTTTCCGAGGATGAAAACCGCTGCATCATGTTCATTGATTAAATCCCGCTCCTCATCATTCATCTGCGCAATCCTGCGCCCGAAGCCGCGGGCCATTCCGAGCATGTTTGATTTCGAGCCGTGAGATCTGAGGTACTCTGCCACATCACATGCGGAGTGCGGCAGATGGTGGATTTCAAGGCTTGGAATCACAACCGCAATCTCGGTTCCGACAAGCGGTGTTTCCAGCACCTCTCCTGCAAGCGGCCGCGAAAAGGTACGAAGCCCTTCAATGTCTTCTGCAGGCATTAAAATCTGCAAAACAACCTCTGATGCGATGTTGTGCCGCTGAACGATGAAGCCTCCGAGGTCTTCGATATAGTCGATGACCTCATCTAACTGATACAGACCTCCTTTGTAGGTGACAGGAACAATGGTCATACAAGTCCCTCCTCAATCTCGGCAAACGCACGGGTAAGAATCTCCTTTGCCTCGTTTTCAGGCAGCGAGTTTTCGGATGCCGCATATGAAAACCGGTTCTTTCCATAGCTTTCGCGGCGGACCTTAAACCCTTCGGGGGCAATGACCTGCACAGCGTAGATAAGGTCCTTAAACAAAGATTCAGACGGGTCAATAACAACCCAGTCCTTTAAGTCCTTCGGGATGGTAACCCCGTTGATGAGAGCCGTAAACCGGTCAGGCTGGTCAACATTGTCATGTCCCAGCCGGTCCCAGAGCATCTTAAGCATCGGGGCAAGATAGGTCTCGGAACCTACCGCAATCGTTGCCTTTGTCTCCTCCTCGATTAACACATTTCCCACATCCGAGACGGTAATCGCGGAACGCGGGGGCCTGATGACGCCTGCTGCGGCAAAGAGCGGTTTTGACGGGTCGATATAGAGATACAGCCCTTCAACGATGGATAAGAGGTTATGGTCCTGTAAAACAGCGGTTGCTATCTGCTCATATTTGTCCCCGCCGTTTTCCGTACTCTCGACCTTGAAAAACTCAAGTCCGCTCATTTACGCCCCTTTTTTTCCGCACGCTTCTTCCCGACAAATCCTGAGGAGATAAGCGCTGCCCCGACGGCTCCGATGTACTGCGAATGGTGAGGCACTACAATCTCGGTCTTCAGCATTCTTCCCATCGCACGGACAAGTCCCTGAATCAGAGATGAACCTCCGACCATGATGACCGGCTCTTTGATATCGACCTCCTGAAGCTGCTGCTCATAGACCTGCTGGGCAACCGAGTGACATGCTGCTGCTGCCACATCCTCACGCTTGTATCCTGCAGCAAGGGCGTTTACAAGAGACTGCGTTCCAAAGACGATACAGTAGCTGTTCATCGGAACACCTTCTCCTCCGTCACTCTTCATGGAAAGAGCGCCAAGCTCGGTGATGTCGACTCCGAGACGCTTTGAGGTCATCTCAAGGAATCTGCCTGATGCTCCTGCACAGATACCGCCCATCGTAAAGGAGCCGGGAATTCCGTCATTGACGCTGATTGCCTTGTTATCCATTCCTCCGATATCAATGACCGTTGCAAAGCCCTTCTGGGCATCCGCGAGATAGACCGCTCCCTTCGAGTTTACCGTAAGTTCTTCCTGGATAAGATCCGCATTTAAGTGTTTTCCGATAAGGAACCGTCCGTATCCGGTGGTCCCTATCGCCTCAATATCAGACATCTTTAAGCCGGACTCGGCAAGGGCGAGCTCAATGACCTCATCAGCACTCTTTAAGACCTCGGTTGTGGGTCTCCATCCGGTACCGACGATTTCATTGTCCTTCATGATGATGCATTTCGTGGTCGACGAACCTGAGTCCACACCCATGGTAATACCGGTCTGGACTTCGCGTGCCATCAGCTCGCGGCGCTTTGCAATTGTGGAAAGCGCCTCAAGACGTGTAAGAAGTGTGGACGACCCGGTCCGCTCGTTAAACGAGTAGGATACAACCGGAATACGGGAGTGCTCTACAATATAGCGGCGCAGCTCGTTTCTTACAATTGCCGCCTCCGCACATCTGAAGCAGCTTGCGATAAAGATGCCGTCTGCCTCAATCTTTCCCTCGACAACCGCCTTTGCACGGGCGATTGCAAGCTTTAAGTCCGGACTTTTGACCGGAAGACCGAACTCTTTGTATGCGGTTTTGACATCTGCCAGGGCAACATCCGGATAGAACATCTGTGCCCCTACTGTTTCCGCTGCACTGGTTATTTCATTCTGAATACCGCTGTACTCTGCCCCGCAGGTAATCTGCGCAATTCTTACCGGTCTTTCACTCATGCTGAACCTCCCGGAAGTTCTGAGAGGAATTTTTTAATCTGTGCAACAAACGTGACACCTTCCTCTTTGCTTTTCGGATGGCGCAGTTCAAGTCTTGGCATATCCTTTTCGCGGAGCATAAATGCGAGCAGTTCGTTGGTACGGGCACATCCCATGCATCCGAAGGCAAGGTCGGGTTCATCGATGATGATTGCCGCTTCTGCTTCTTCTACCAGAGGGCCGTAGAGGGACATTCTGCCGCGAACGCCTGAAGGAACCTCGACCGCAGCCCATTTAAGCCCTTTCTGCGGGTCCTCTGATGTCATCTGCAGCGGAGGAGAGTCAAAGCCGGGAGTCTGTATATGTTCACGAATCGAAACGGATGAGCCAAGCGGGGTGTGGCCGAATCTGGAGACCAGATCCGACAGCATCAGACTCGTTGCGGGGTATATGAAAACTTTTGCCATGATTTATTTCTCCATAAAGATTTTTTCCAGTTGTCCGATATCCAGATTTTCTTCCACGGGAAGACTTTTTTCAGCGGCTCTCTTAAGTTCTGCCGGTGTCATTTTGTCAACCTCGGAAAGACCGTATGAGATGTAGAGGGAAAGCTTCATCTCAAACTCGTGCCCGAGGTATCCGGGGCGTGCCCCTCCTAAATTTGCACGGCAGCGTCTGGAGTCACCCGGCGGAAAACCGCGGTCCTTTACAAAGATGCGGTACGGGTCCAGTGACCGGAGGTGGTCAATGATTCGTTCCACATCCTCCGGGGTGCCTGTTATCTGACAGCCGAAACAGGTCTCTTTTACCATAACACCCTGTGCAATCTCATAGGCTGCGACTGCGATATCCTGCGGGGTTGTATCAGGAGAGTCCACAAACACATATTTGGTGACGGTTCCCACATACTCGGGCGTATATTCTTTCATTGCTTCACCTCACGGATGTAGATTACAGTATCCTCTTTCATCTTCGACAGCTTTTCCGTATCAATCACACGCCCGATGATGTTCGTTCCTGAAAACGGCTCTCCTGTCGGTCCGAACTCGGCGTTTTCCTCAAGACGCACACCTACCATTCCCTGTGCGGGGCGTGAGTCGTTGGAAAGAGCCAGAGCATCCTTTGCCGGGGTCTTTTTCGGGCAGTTCTCCGGGATGATGTTGATGCCTTTTGCAAACTGCGGCTTGAAAAGATACATCTCGCCGTCATTGAAGATGAAGGGCATTGTCCCTACTGGGTAGCGTTTCAGATTGGTTACCCGTCTGAAAAGGTCCACAGACAAGGGGGCGTTTTCGTAATCGAGAGTGATGTCAATGACCTCGTCAAGCGACTTCGTATACAAAGAGACCTTGCCTTCTTTGAGCACCTCTAAGGTGTATGCAGGCTTCTGGTCGATTACAATGCGGGATTCGACATCACGGTTGTCTGCCATGACTTTGAGTCCGCGGCTTTTTGCAGCAGCTACCGCATCTTTTAAGAGCATGCCGCGAAGGTCTAAAAGCGGCGGGACAATCTCGGTCTGCAGCGTGCAGCCGGGGGCTGCAAAGCGGGCCAGCTCAATTCCTGCGGTGACCGTTCCAACTATCGTGTGTGCAGGATGGCTCTGGATGTCTGCGGTGTAGATGTAAATCGCACCCGAGCTTTTTCCTGCGGTTCGTGCAGTAACAGCCCCTTCGCGGCGGGCAGCCTGAAGCTCCTGCGGGACTGCGAGCTTTCCTTCGGTGTGGTCCCTGATGCAGGTGGATGCGGACCGGTCAACAGCATAGCGCCCGTCTTTTAGGACGAAGAGCAGATGGTCTACCGATTCTGCAGTACCTGTCCGGATTTCCGCGGGGTTTTCCGCATACCCTTCGGCAGTGATGGTAATCTTTGAAAAGACACGCATTCCCTCCTCCGCCTTGCACGAGAGGTCGGTAATTATTTCCGCATCGTCTGCATCGACGCGGGAGAAGACCTGCTCTGCTTCGAGGATTTTATCCCCGTGCCGCCAGCGGTCCATGATGCCAAGACCGTAGATGACTTTGCCGATGACTGCCCCTCCGGCAGCTGTGCCATGGTCTGCTTTGTGTTCGTTCCTGGAAAACATCAGATATGACTGCTTCGAATCATATCCACCGGAACCGACAAAGACCGAGCCATGGGGGAATCTGAACTCCTGCATCGACGGAACAAAAGATGTCGGGAAGGGGCCGAACGCCGCGGTATTTTTATCTTCAAAATGGATTCGGAAAGTGTCCTGCGGGGCTTTCGGGAGTTCAGCCCCTTTGAAGAGTTCTATTATGACATCCCCTGCGGTTGTTTTCAGCCGCATGCGGGACGTTTTTTCACGGGAGGCTGTCTTTGGTTTTAAAAGGACAACCGCTGCTCCCTGTGGATGACCTGGAAGAAGGGGAGAGAGTGCGGTTCCTTTTTTTGCCGTGACTGCCTCGCCGTTTACGGTGAGATGAATGTCAGTCATTTGGCATTACATCTCAAACATTTCGTCTGTTGTCTTATGGATAGCATTTTCGTCAACCTCTCCTTCGGGTGCTCCGCCGGAAAGTGTTGCCTTCTTTGCGGTTCCTGACTCGACCCGCTCACGTTCACGGGTGACCGCCTCGTGCATAGTGATGAGTTCCGCCTCGCTTAAGTTCTTTAACACACTCTGTGTCTCGCCGATGGCAACGATTTCTCCGTCTCTCATAAACATACACCGGTCACAGACATCGCGGATGAACTCCATGTCGTGCGAGACGATAATAAACGTCTCATCCATCTCCTCCCTTGCGTGAAGGATGGAGTGCTTGACATCGACCTTGGTAATCGGGTCCATGGTACCTGTCGGTTCGTCGAGGAGAATGATTCTTGGTTCACGGATTAAAATCTGGGCTAATGCGACACGGTGCTTTTCTCCCTCGGATAAGGACGGAGGATAGCGGTTTAAGACGTCATGTGCCTTCTTTTCGGTAAATCCTGCCATCTTCAGGGTAATCATTGCCTTTCTTACAGCAAGCTCTTTGGGGAACTCAAGACCTATTGCATCCGTTAAGTTGTCGATGATGGTCCGGTGGGGGTATAAGTCATACTCCTGATGGAGAAGACCGATGTACTGCTTCGCACGTCCGCGGTTTTCAAATCCGGGTTTTCTCATGTCAACCCATTCATCACCCACACGCACGTCAAGGTTTCCCGAGGTCGGCTCGTAGATACCTGCTATCATGCGTGAGAGGGTGGTCTTTCCTCCGCCTGAGACTCCGATGACCCCGAAGACCTCGCGCTCGTTTATCTCGAAGGTAACGCCGTTTACTGCGTTGATGACCCCGCGGTCAACTGCGATGAACTTTTTGCGGACATCTTTTGCCCGGACGATCGGTCCTCCAAGCTCCTGCGCGGTGTAGATGGTATCATCCGTACAGTTCTTCATGAACTCGGCAACAATCTCTTCGGGAGAGCCGATTTTTACAATCTTTCCGTCGTCTAAGAGAACCGCACGGTCGCAGGCCTCTTCCAGAACCTGGGAGAAGTGGGAGGTGATGACCATTCCCATGTGGAGATTCTTTGCCGCCTGCTTTAAAAGACCATGGACAATTTGTGCGGTCTTGGTATCAAGGGTTCCTGTCGGCTCATCGGCACAGAGGAAGAACGGCTCACGTGCCAGCTGACGGGCTAAGACCACACGCTGCTTTTCTCCGCCTGATAAGTCGCGTGCGACATGGGTTAAGCGGTGACCTAAACGCACCTCTTCAAGGAGGTCGATTGCACGGTTGATTGCCTTGTCCGAGGGGTAATTGACATCTTCTAACGCACGCAGGACATTGTCGATTACGCGGTCATCTCCGTAAAGGGCGAAGGTTCTCTGAAACATGAGAGATGTTCTCTGCATGATTGCTTCTTTGAGCTCCTCATTTTCCGGGTTCCAGAAGTCGACATCGAGTTTTTCCATCGTGCCGCCGCAGGAAGGACACTTCTGTCCTGCCATGCTCTGGTACTCGATTCTGCCGCATTTTTTGCAGCGGGAGACGTGATAGATAATCTTTCCTTCTGTCGGAGCGTTGTCGATTCCGCGCAGGAGGTGGATGAAAACGGATTTCCCGCATCCGCTTCTTCCAATGACTCCTACAATCTCTCCTTCGGCGATTTCCAGATTGATGTTGTCTAATACACGCACCATCGGCTGTTTTTCGCCTGTGTCTTCACCGGACTCGGGAAAGTCCATGCAAAGGTTTTGTATGCTGATGAATGGATTGGTCATGTTTCCCTTCCTTCCAAGAATACTGTATATATTGGTTCTCTAATGTTATAGTGTTTATGAAGGAGGTCGTTTGGACAGAGGGGCAATTTTAGTTCGGTTTTTTCCTGTTGCACCGACTTTTTGCCGCGGATGATTTTTGTATATCCTGTATCCGGGGTGCAGAGACAGGACCATGGATTAACTGTTCCATGAAAACGATTCCATGAAGACTGTCCCATGAAGAAGGTTTATCCTATTGTACGACATATATGTAAGTAGAGATTTATGAAACTTGTATGTAACCATGTGAAAAATAGATCTGCCGCAGTTGCGGCGTGGGGTATATGATAATCGAATCTACTCTGTTTTCTATTGTTCTTTTTGTAATTCTGCTGGTTCTGTCAGCATGTGCATCCTCCTCCGAGGTCGCCCTCGTCGGCATAAACCGTGCGCGGGTAAACTCCCTTGCAGAGACGAGCAGACGCGGCGTCTACCTGCAGCGGTTAAAAGACAAACCGCACAGATTCCTCGTTGTAATTCTGATTGTAAATAACGTTGTAAACACCGCAGCTGCAGCACTCGCAACAGCAGTCATGCTCCAGATATTCGGAGATGCAGGTGTTGCCATTGCAACAGGAGTTGTAACACTCTTCCTCTTAATCTTCGGGGAAATCGGGCCAAAGACCTATGCAAACAACCATCCTGACAAGGTAGCACTCTTCTTTGCGCCGCCAATCTACTTCCTGACCTGGCTCTTTACGCCCTTCTTCGTACTTGCGGAAAAGATAGCAAGCCTCAGGAAAAAAGAAGAAGCACCCGCAGTAACCGAAGAGGAGATTAAAGAATGGATTGATGTGGGTGAGATGGAAGGAGCCATCGAGGAAGAGGAAAAAGAGATGCTCTACTCTGTTCTCCGCTTCGATGAGACAACGGTTAAGGAGATCATGACACCCCGTCCGGATGTTGCCATGATAGAAGATACCGCAACCCTTGAAGAAGCGGTAGCCTATATCAAAGAAACCGGGTACTCGCGTCTTCCGGTCTATCATGAGGTCCCGGACAACATCACCGGCTCGGTAAACTTTAAGGATGTCTTTAACGCATACACTGGAGACAAATCAAAAGCGGTCACCATCCGGTCCCTGATGGTCGACGTCTACTGTGTCCCCGAGTCCAAAAAGATTGACGACCTTCTGCGCGAAATGCAGGTGCGCCGTCTCCACATGGCAATTATCCTCGACGAGTTCGGAGGATTTTCAGGAATCGTCACCTTCGAAGACATCCTTGAAGAACTGGTAGGTGACATCATGGATGAAACCGATGTGGATGAGGTATCGGATATCACAGAGATTGCCCCCCCTCATGTACATCATCGATGCGCAGGTCCGCGTCGCACAGATAAATGAGCGGTTTGAGCTGAATCTCCCCGAAGATGCAAGCAACTATGAAACAATCGGCGGACTGGTGTTTTCAAAGATCGGGAGAATTCCGCGCCTTGGTGAGTCCATAACAACCGATGAAGGTGTAATGCTGACCGTTACAAAGATGCGCAGCAGACAGATTCTGACAATAAAAATGATTCTGCCGGAACAAAAGGCGGAAAACACGAACCCTGAAAAAACGGAATGAGGAGACCTCATTTCATTTTTTACCATCCCTTTTATTTATCCTGTAAATCTTTATAAAAAATTATGCTCTTTTGACCCCTGCCGACACAAGAGCCGACACGAGAATCGGAAGAGCAATCGTAATGTCACAGAAACACTGAAGCTTATGTGTTTCCGGTTTTTCCTTACCCCAGCTTACCCCTTCCTCGAACGTACAGCCGGAAAGCCCTCCCCAGTGCGGAGCATCGGTTGTAATCTGCAGGGCAAACGAGTGACCTCCGATGAATTTATCCTGATACTTCGGGGGTATTACCTCGGTCTGCTGGATAAAGTTCTTCGGTGTCCCGCCGCCTAACAGAACAATACCGGTCTTTCCCGCAAGCTCCACGAACTCGGAGAGTTCATCAGCATCCTTTACCTGGTCGATGACCAGTTCGCACCCGGATGTTCTTCGTCCGTACACAAGCCCGATGCCGTACGATAAGTCGGCAATAGCAGGGACATGAATCGGGATGTTTAGTTTTGCACAGAGGCCAACGATACTTCTTCCTTCCGGCCGCTCTTTGTTGATGCGGTCACCTAACAGTTTGAAGAACTCACGGGAAGAGAGGATCTGTTTTCCAAGCGATGTGCCAAACGCTGCAATATACTCCTCCATTCTTCCCGCATCCTTTTCCGAGGCGTACACATCATAGATTCTGTTGATTCCGTTTTCGTGAAGCTTTGCATCATCTGTGAGGTGGCTTCCTACATAGTGCTTTACCCCCATGTGTTCACAGAAGTCATGGAACATGTTTGCCCCGGTGGATACAATGCAGTCGATATAATGGTTTTCAAGAAGTGTTAAGATACACTCCTGCATTCCTGCAGGGATGATGGCTCCTGAAAGACCAATGATAATCTTTGTGCCCGGAGTTTCAATCATCTCTTTCCAGAGTCTGAATGCCTCCCCGAGCTTTCTTCCCTGAAATCCCGATTTACTCATATTCATCAGCAGCTCATCAACAGCCGCTGCAGGTTTCATCGGATTGGTCGGTGTATCAAACATGGGTGATAAGTTATGCGTTTCTCGGATAAATAGGTGTGGAATGTGACTGGTACAAAAGAGAGCCGGGAGATAGGGAAGAGTTGTGAAGAAGGAGAGATGATGAACAGAAGATACGATAAAGATACGATAAATAAGAGAGGTAAATAAGAGGGGTAACTTAAAACCGGATAAAAAAGAGGGATTAGGAAGTATACTTTCCAGCGACTAAAACAATCACTGAGTCTGAACCGAAGTTCAGAGTTGCACTCGATAAATCATCTGCAACCTCTGTCACAACACCGCATCTGGCATACTTCTTTTCCGCTCCGTTTTCGTCAGTGTATGTAAACACCATCGGGACAACATCGCCTTTTTTAAGGGCTGACATGTCACAACCTGCCGCTTCAAGGTCTGCTGCTTTGTATTCACGGATGTCCGAAGCATCTTCAAGCCCGACACCGGAGATATCTCCATAGTTCTTACCGACGATTGCTTTTGCAATTGCATTCCGCTCTGCAGCTGTTATTCTGTATGGGACGGATTCATCCCCGACCTTTATGGAGAATGATGCGAAGTCATCTTCGGAGATGTCCGAATTTACATCTGCATAGACGCTAAAGACAGCACCCTGATCATTCTCATCCTTCGGGAAGTTGGAGAAGACAGTCTGTCCTTCGGTGTTTGTTGCGAAATAAACTGCAACATGATCCCTGTCAAATACAATTTCATTTCCTGACGGAGTGGTTATGTTGTACTCCCTGAAGAAGTTCGAGAAGTTACAGAACGATAATACACACATTACAACAACCAGAATCACGAACCCGACAGCTACGATTTTAACCCAGCTGACGGGTTTTTTCTCTCCTGGGGCATTCTTCTGTGATTTTCTTTGAACTGCCATAAATAACTTCTATACTATTCGTTCTTTCTATTGATAAATATGTGTGTTTCATCTGCGGGAAAGACCGGGGAAAAAGCACAAACGAACTGCAGAAAGATTACTTAAAAAATGCTTGCAAAACGTGGGGTCGGTGAGATTTGAACTCACGATCGACGGGTCTCTCCGACAAGCGCAAAACGTTTTCGGGAGCAGAGTCATTGTCAGTGCTCCAGCGGGTCATCATTACATCAGCAGACCCGATAGTTCATCATACGCTAATACCGCTGGAGCCCGTCGCCCTTCCGGACTAGGCCACGACCCCTTGCGCTATTATTATTTGCGCTCTGATTTATTAATGGTTTCGCTGTAATGCCACGGGACCCCGGATTATCTGAAGTAGGACATATAGAGAATAAAACCGAGGAAAAGGGCCGCTGCAGCGATTATTATGCCAAGAACGAGCGGGTCGTTTTTTGTTGCGGTAATCCTTTCCGGACGCTTTGGCACGCGGATAGTCTCTTCTTTTATTTCAACATAGGGGTTTTCCTTTTCGAGCTTTTCAAACTCGGCATGTTCTTCTGCCGAAAAATCCGGGTCAGGAACCAGTTCCCCTGTCCGGGGTGCGTCTGTCGGAACTGTATCTGTTTTGGGGATATCTGCTGCAGTCATACTTCTCTGTTTTCCCGCGGGATGTGTGAATCCCGCGGGGTTTTGATAGTTATATGTGGCAGTTCATATACGATAAATATTTTGACTTATGAAAAATCAGTTCTATTCAATTGTTCCGAATCACATGCATAAGAATGTTTATCTCCTCATACGGAGAACAGAATATCATATGCTTGAGATAATAAACCTCTCAAAAACCTATAAAGGCGGGAAAAAGCAGTCTCGAATCTCTCGTTAACTATTGAGAAAGGGGACATCTACGGATTTATCGGACACAACGGTGCCGGAAAAACCACTGCCATCAAATGTATTGTAGGAATCATCGGATTTGAGGAGGGGTCGGTTCGTATCGACGGACACTCGGTTGTTGAAGAGCCGATTCTCTGCAAAAAGATAACTGCATACATCCCGGACAATCCGGACCTTTACGAATATCTGACAGGCGTCCAGTACTTAAACTTCATCGCGGATATGTTTTCGGTCCCGAAAGAGGAGAGAACAGCGCGCATGGAAAAATATGCAGAGATGTTTGAGATAACGGAATCACTCGGAGATACCATCTCCACTTATTCGCACGGAATGAAGCAGAAGCTTGCCATCATCTCCGCGCTGATTCACAAACCAAAGCTGCTCGTCTTAGATGAGCCGTTCGTAGGTCTTGACCCGAAGGCGGCATACACATTAAAACAGATTATGCGTGAGTTCTGCGCCGAAGGAGGAGCCGCATTCTTCTCAACACATGTGCTCGATGTTGCAGAAAAACTCTGCAACAAAATTGCCATCATCAAACAGGGAGAGCTTGTCGTCTCCGGAACAACTGAAGAGCTCACCCACGGTGCATCCTTTGAGTCGGTGTTCCTGGAGGTAATCTCACGTGCTGAGTAACATTGCTGCATTTACAAAAATCCATCTCCTCGGGTCTCTCGGGATAAATGAACTGTTCCACCCTTCGGATGAAAAGCGGTACAAACGCGCGCGCGGGATGCTTATCGCTTATCTGCTTCTCTCCGCTCTGCTGGTCTTTATGATGACTGTGGTCTCAACAGCTATGGCAGAGAGGGGGATGGCAGAGTCGCTTCCCGCGCTTGCTGCGGTCATAGCATCCGTGCTGGTCTTTATCCTGAACGTCTTTCAGTCCGGCTCAACCATCTTTAATCTGAAACTCTTTGAGTCGGAAGCGGCCCTTCCGGTAACCCCGTTCGAGATTGTTGCAAGCAGGTTTTCGGTGCTCTACATCATCAATCTGATAATATCCCTCATGGTGACCGTTCCACCCCTTATTGTCTGCGGAATGAACACAGGAGCTGCTGTTTCCTTTGTGCTGCTTTCAGTCCTCGGTGTTCTTTTAATCCCCATGATTCCCCTCACTGTTGCTTCAGTCATCGGTGCACTTATCTATGCGGTATCTGCCAGGATGAAGCAGAGGAAGGCAATCGGGGCAGTCCTTGGAATGGTGCTGATGCTCGCATTCTTTGTCATTTACTTCAGATTCATGTTTTCAGACGGGACGGTCCCTGATAAACTCGCGGAACTTCTTTCGCAGAATTACGACCTTATCACCGGATGGTATCCGCCGGCGGAGCTTTTCTCTGCAGGACTTCTGGAAAATGCCGTTTCATTTGCGGCATTTGCAGGAATTTCAGTGGCCCTCTTTGCTGCAGCGGTCGCCCTGGTCTCATGGAAATATCTTCCCATCTGTCAGGCGATGCAGACGCACGATGCAAAACACAATTATGTAATGCAGGAGCAGACGGCAGCAAACCCCTCCAAAGCCCTGTTTAAGCGGGATTTAAAACGGTATTTCTCATCCACCCCGTATATTATGAACACCATGTTCGGCTATATTCTGATGGCAGTCTTCGCAGTTGCGATGCTGCTTATCGGTGTGGAATCCGTGAATGCAAACTTCGGCGGACTGCCGTTTATTGAGACTGCATCCCCCTTTGTACTTGCAATTCTTACCGCAATGTCATCGACCACGTGTGCATCCATCTCGATTGAAGGAAAACACTGGTGGATTACCCAGACTCTTCCCATCCCGGCAAAAAAGATTTTTGCCTCAAAACTGAAGGTGAACTTTGCGGTTGCCCTGCCGTTTTATCTCATCTCCGTCATCATCCTGACGATTGCAACAAACCCGTCACCTGCAGAGTTTGCGATTCTCGCCCTGCTTCCTCTCGCCTACATTTATTTCATGTCGGTCCTGGGACTTTACTGCGGTATAAAACGCCCGTTCCTTGACTGGGAGTCCGAGACGGATGCGGTAAAACGCGGTTCGGCCCTCGCAATCTCAATTCTTGTCGGCACCATATCCGTGGTCTTCCTGTTTATTCTGACGATGGTGGTCTGGGCTGTCTTTGATGTGAAATTTGCGGTCCCTGCTGCAGTGTGTGTGATTGTCTTTGCGGCGGGCCTTATTATTCACCGCAGGATTAACCGCTGCAGACTCTCTGATATTGCGTGAAAATCGTAGTATCTCATACATCTCTTTTTTCTTTTCTGCGTGTAATCCGCAACAGGCATAGCATTAAAAAACAATCTCACAGGGTTTCTCCGCAAAAAATAAATCCGTTCCCTCTGATATAATAAATACAAATGAGTGATGCACATCCGCAGAGGATTATAGAACGCCGACACATCCTGCTCCTTATCGCAGTATTTATTGCCTGTTTAATGGACGGTCTCGACGGCTCAATCGTAACTGTCGCACTGCCCATCCTCGCGGAAACATTCGGGACAGACACAGGAACAGTTTCATGGATTTCTGTCACATACCTGTTAATGGTCGCAGGAACGGTCTTAATCTTTGGAAGGATTGCATCACTCGGACACATCAAAAAAATATTCATCATCGGGTTTACCATATTTACCGTATCATCCCCTTTCTGCGGACTCGCACCCTCTCTTGGTGTTATGATAGCAGCACGTGTTCTGCAGGGTCTCGGTGCCTCCATGCTTGTTGCCTGCAC
>JAGHSU010000143.1 GCA_018065685.1 Candidatus Methanocorpusculum equi
ATCGGGCAGTACACAAATATCCCGATTGTAACCGCCGCAAAACTCGGCGGGGCGCTTCATACGGCAGACGAACTCCGCCGTGCCGTCTCTGCTGCAATGGACGCGGTAAAATCAGGAAAACCTGTAACAGAGGTGCGCTTATGACACTGGAAGACTGGTACCGGCAGGACCGGCTTCCGCACATCTACTGTGCGGGATGCGGAAACGGAACAATCATTAACTGTACGCTTCGTGCCGCAGATTCCCTCGGACTGACCCTTGAAAACACTACCTTTGTCTCAGGAATCGGGTGTTCATCGCGTGCCGGAGGATATACCGCGGCGGATTCGCTGCACACAACCCATGGGCGCGCCCTTGCCTTTGCAACAGGGGTGAAGCTCGTAAAACCAAAGCAGCATGTCATCGTCTTTACCGGTGACGGGGACTGTTCTGCAATCGGCGGAAATCACTTTATTCACGCCTGCAGAAGAAACATCGATCTGACGGTTATCTGCATCAACAATAACATCTACGGAATGACCGGCGGTCAGGGGAGTCCGTGTACTCCGAAAGGCGCCATAACAACGACTACCCCGTACGGTATGCAGGAACAGCCGTTTGATTTATGCAGTCTTGCGACTGCTGCCGGAGCAAACTATGTTGCCCGCTGGACCGCATACCATGTAAAGCAGTTAACCGCAGCAATAAAGACCGGTCTGGAAACGCCGGGGCTTTCCTTCATCGAAGCCTATGCCCAGTGCCCTACCGCGTTTGGTGCGAAGAACAAAATGAAACAGGTCTCACAGATGGTTGAACTGATGCGTGACAATGCCGTCCTGAAATCAAGAGCAGATGCGGATGCCGCAAACGGAATCCCCCTCCTGCCCGGCAAATTTGTTGTCGGCGAGTTTGTCAGACGAAACAACCCGCCGCTTGGCTGTGAGGTGAAAAAATGAGACACGAAATCCGCTTCTCAGGTCTTGGCGGCCAGGGTATTATTACTGCAGCAGTGATTCTCGGGCGTGCTGCCGCTCTTTATACGGAGAGTTTTGTTGTCCAGACCCAAAGCTACGGCCCGGAAGCCCGCGGAGGGGCATCCGCATCCGCTGTAATCATCTCGGATGAACCCATTTACTATCCGAAGGTGATGAACCCGAAGCTTTATGTTATCATGTCTGAGGCCGCATTCCAGAAGTACGGGCGTGACGCACCGTCAGATGCAGTTATGCTCATCGACCCCGGGTACGTGAGAAGCCGGCCCTCGTGCCGCTGTATTGAGGTGCCTGCCACAAATGCCGCGAAGGAACAGCTGGGTAAACCGGTGTTTGCAAATGTCATAATGCTTGGAGGCCTTCTGGAGGCGGCAGACATTATTTCATATGAGGCACTGGAACATGCGGTTCTTGACAGCGTGCCCAAAGGAACCGAAGAGAAGAACAAAACCGCTCTTTCCATCGGGCGGGAAATTGTGAGGAGACAGTTATGAAATTCAGAGAATATGAAGCAAAACAGATATTCCGCGAAGCAGGAATACCTACCCCGAAAAGTGTACTGATTACCAGACCCGAAGAGGCAAAAACCGCACTCCCGGCAGTTGCCGGAAAAGTCGTCTTAAAGGCGCAGGTTGATGTCGGAGGCCGCGGAAAAGCAGGCGGTATCCTTCCTGCGGACGCTTCAGACATTGACGCTGTTGCAAAAGAACTCTTCGGAAAAACCATCAAAGGACTTCCCGTGGAAAAAGTCCTTGTCGAGGAAGCTGTCTCCATCACGCATGAGTATTATCTCGGAATTACCATCGACCGTGCGAAAAAGCGCCCGGTTATCCTCTTTTCCGAAGAGGGCGGTGTTGAGATTGAAACCCTTGCAAAAGAGCGGCCGGAGGCTCTCCGGAGAATCTATGTTGACCCGTCGTTTGCCGAACTTCCGGACTTCATTGTAAGAAACGTGGTAGGAACCGCTCCAAAAGAGATTGGAGCCGTTGTCAGAAAACTCTATGATGTTTTCCAAAAGAAGGATGCGATACTTGCAGAGATTAATCCGCTTGTTTCATCTCCTGCAGGAATTCTTGCAGCAGACGGGAAAATCATTATTGACGACAATGCCCTCTCGCGTCAGGGAATCGCAGAAAACCGTGACTTAACCGAACGGGAAAAAGAGGCGGAAAAACATGGTTTCTCCTACGTGGAACTCGAGGGTGAAATCGGTGTCATCGGAAACGGTGCGGGGCTTACGATGGCAACTCTTGATATCATCGCCCACTACAACGGACGTGCCGCAAACTTCCTTGATGTGGGAGGAGGAGCAGACGCAGAGCGCGTATGCCATGCGGTAAAACTGGTCTCTTCCATGCCCGGCGTGAAAGTGATTGTGGTAAACCTTCTTGGAGGAATCACCCGCTGTGATGAGGTTGCAAAAGGAATCATAAATGCCGCAGTCTCTCAGGAAATCATTGTCCGGATTGCCGGAACAAACGAGGCGGAAGGAGCAAAACTCCTTGCCGAACACAATTATAAGATGCTTAAGACCATGGATGAAGCAATCCGTGCAGCAGTGGGGGTGTGCAGATGATTTACGCAGATAAAAACACCGGAGTTCTCGTTCAGGGGGCAACCGGTTCACAGGGACGTTTCCATATCAACCTGATGAATGAATATGCAAAAGCCGTCGGAGGACGCGGAGTCGCGGCGGGTGTGACCCCCGGAAAAGGAGGACAGGATGTCTTTGGAGTGCCTGTTTACAACTCGGTTTCCGACGCCTGCGCAAAGCATGATATAGGAGCCACCGTAATCTTTGTGCCGGGAAGCGTCTGCGGAGATTCCATCATGGAGGCAGCAGACGCAGGGATTCCCACAATTGTTACCATCACCGAACACATCCCGGTCCATGATGTGATGCGGGCTGTCTCCTACGCGGAGAAGTGCGGCTCAAAGGTCATCGGTCCGAACTGTCCCGGAATGATGATACCTGATGAGTGCAAACTTGGCATCATCCCTGCAAACCTCTGTAAAAAAGGAGATATCGGCGTTGTCTCCCGCAGCGGAACACTCACCTATCAGGTGATTTCCGAACTAACGGACGCCGTGCTTGGTCAGTCCGGAATTGTCGGTATCGGCGGGGATGCTGTTATCGGACAGACGTTTTCCAACGTGATTGATACGTTCCACGAGGACGGAAGAACAAAAGCCGTGGTGTTAATCGGAGAGGTCGGAGGAAATCTGGAGATTGAAGGCGCAAAGCGTGCCCAGGCGTTAGGGCTTCCGGTCGCCGCATACATCGCAGGAATCTCAGCCCCGAAGGAAAAGAGAATGGGGCACGCGGGTGCTATCATTGAAGGCGGTGAAGGAGATGCCGCATCAAAGATTGAAGCCCTGCGTGCTTTAGGAGTTCCGACAGCCACGAGACCTTCGGAGCTGCCGGAATTAATCAGAAGGTGCATATGAATTTAGAAGAAAAAGACCGGACTCTGCTTTTATCGGCAGACAAGCTTGCTCAGGAAGTAGATGCGCTGGCAGTAATATCATTTCTTCCGGCAGACCACACTCTGGAGCTGAAATCCCCGGTGATTAATGTCCTGGAGGTCCATCCCGAGCTGAAGCGCCACGACTCCATGCTTTCACTTCTGGAGTACTGTTCAAATCATGTCCTCGATGCTGTTATCCAGTACCGTATTATGACGCAGACTGACAGCGGTAAGGTCGTTGCGGTCTTCCCGTATGCAATTCTGATTTATGACATTGATACAACGAAGGATGAATTCTCTGCAGAATCGTTTGCAAATCTGGCAGATCCGGAGGTCGTCTATTCGGTCCTGTCACTTGCCTTTGAGATTGCGCGGGAGGGGCGCGAGGGGCGCCCGGTAGGTACAGCTTTTATCATCGGAGATATCAATGAGCTGAAACGCTGGTCTCACCAGGGGGTACTGAACCCCTATGAAGGTCATCCGGAAGAGGTTCGTGATGTGTTAAAGCGGGAGAACGGGGAGAGTGTTAAGGAGTTTGCCCAGCTTGACGGTGTGTTTTTAATCGGAAAGACCGGAATCATTGAGGCTGCCGGACGTTATCTGGACGCGGACGGACGCGATGTGAATCTGCAGAGCGGTCTTGGCGGACGTCATCTGGCAGCAGCGGCAATTACCAAAGTCGCTCCTGCGGTGGGGGTTGTTGTATCCGAATCGGGGGGAACTATCCGGGTGTTTGTCGGCGGAGAGCCGGTCGCACATCTCAGGTCTGATATCAGGCTTGTGATGTAACCTGATTTTATTTTTTCAATGGAATTTTTCTTTTTCCCGAAATAGTTATGTTTCAATCTTCCTTCGCTCAAAGTACATTTTCAGTGCCTGTAAACCAAGCATAACGGCTGCTCCGATTGCAAAAAACAGCCAGTTAAACGTGGATAAAGTCATCATTTCCTGCGGGACGGAGAGCGTCTCAGGCCCCCTTACAATCGCATAAAGGGATCCGGTTAAGAGACCAAGTATTAAGTATATTGTCTGTGAACGGAACCGCTCAAAACAGACTCTGATGACCTTTGTACAAAGGGCAAACCCGACGAGAGCCCCTGCGGCAAAAATAAGCAGTGCAGGAAGGTACGAGAAATCAAGATGAAGCACCGCACTCACGCCGGTTATTATGGGAATATACAGCCCGAATATCAGAAGAAGCGTTGACCCGGAAATCCCCGGGAGCACCATGACCGAGACCGCGAGTATCGCCGCAATAAAAATCAGAACCGCAAGGGGAATGGTCAGGGCAGAAATATCTCCGACATCGATAAAGCCCCGCAGATGCACGAGAAGCGGGACGATGCAAAGACCAACGGCCGTAAATATCAGCCAGTACAGTTTTCCTTTCAGGGCTTTTCGTTCTTCCCGGATAACGATTGGAATTGCAAACAGGGTCAAACCTAAAAACAGCGAACTTAACGCATAGATGTTTGTCTCAAACACCTTTGAAAGAACAACGGCGCAGACTGCAAAGCCGAAAACCCATCCGAGACCAAGCTTTATGAGAAAGGGAAGGGCTGCTTTTTTCTTTTGCACCGGACCCAGGAGAAAATCATTTACCGAGGATACGAACTTTTCATAAAACCCAAGAATAAATGCAATTGTCCCGCCGGAAACCCCGGGCACGCTGTCTGCAGCTGCCATGAATATTCCGCGCAGAACATCTTTTACCGTTGTAAGTACGCTCATTGTATGTTCAGTCTGTGTTCATTGTATGTTCGGTCTGTGTTCACTGCACACTCATTTGCGTGTCTTTCTGACCTTCACCGCGACTCCGCGGTTTGATGCAAGCATCTCCTCTGCACTCATCACGGCCTTTCCGGTTGCCGCATAGTTTTCGCCTGTCACAAATACCTCATCTCCTTCACGGATGCGCGGGTCGCACTCTGCGACCCCGGGCGCCAGAATATCACCCTGCGGCACAAAGCCCGGAGAAATTTTAATCCGGTATCCGGAAATTCTCTCCCATCCTTCGTGAGTGGGTCTGATAAGACCCGTGGACGGGTCTGTTGTAAACAGCTGCTGTTTCTTTAAAAGAACCTTCACCTGCGGATATCTTCCTTTTACTACAAGCCCTTTTGTATCCACATCCTCTCCGAACTGCCAGAGAAGTGTTCCGTGAATGAAATCGTTCCTGACTTTTCTGCAGCCGTCAAGCGCGGCATTGAGTGCTCTGAGTGACTCCTGCGAAAGCGGCCGTTCATCGTTACAGGTACATTCAAGGGAAAGTCCGAGGCGTTTTGCAGCTTCAAGTACTACTTCCCTTGCCCCTCCGTCCAGGTGGCAGATAATCCGTTCATACCGGTGTGCATCGAGGTATGCGGATACCCGTTCAACAAGAATGCGCTGTTCCTCGGCATCCCAGAATCCGGTGGCCGGCACATCATAGTGTCCTGCGGGATAGACGAGCTCAAGATCTCTTGGCACAACTCCGAGAGGAGAGGTGACGATTACCTCGTGCGCCCTGCTGTCCACGACTTTTACAAACATCTGGTGTGAGCGGGAAAGAGAGTACGGTTTTCTCGATGCGCACGGCAATAGGACGCAGACATCGTTTCTTGGCGGATGATAACGTGAGATGAGCCGTTCCTCGAATAAATCAATCTCACGGCGGTTAATGGACTCTCCTGCGTTTGCCATAAACCGTGAGCTTCTGACCGCCGGAAGGGATGCATCAAATGCCTGACTCCGGTCGATTCTCCGAAGAAGCTCCACCTGCGGGGCATGCAGTCTGCAGCGCATCTCAACAAACTCACGAAGCTGTCCCCTCTCAAGCCAGAGTCCTGCAAGGGCAATCTCCCGTTCAAGAGCCGTCCGGTTATGGAGCTTCAGATTATGTGTTCTGCAGCCCTCGCAGCAGCAGATGCCTTTATCCATCCATGAAGCGTCAAATTCCCCTTCGGGCAGGAGGAACTTTCCCTGAACCGATGCGAGGTCGACTGCGGTGTAGTCGAAGAGGTCGAATCCGCAGTAGACAAGCATTGCGGCATTTGAGGGAAGTGCAGCTGCCGGAGCGTACCGTGCGGCGTCCGGACGTATTTTTGCATACATTCCCTCCATGGTTTCAAGGAACCGTTTTGAGTCATCCAAAACAGTGTTCCAGTTTGAAAAAAGGTATACACCAGCCTCAGGGTCCGGGACTGCATTCGGATGAACTGAGGAGGGTTCCTGTCCTCTCATAAAGTATTTTTCCGCATCCGATGCGGGGGCGGACAGAGGCAGGTTTGTCAGCATCTCTTTGTGAAGTGCCGGGAAAAGTTCTGCAGTATCGAGCACCGCAGGGGTATGAATTATTTGTTCCGCGTTTACCCTGAGGTTTCCGGTTCGTGCCAGAAAATCATGTTTTCTGACGTCAAACTGCATCATATGAAAACATCCGCCTCCGGGAACTCACGACGGAAGGTCTCCTCCCACCGTGCGGTTGTGGAGATTGTTACATGCGTCTTCGGGTTTTCCGCAAGGAGCATCTTAAGCCCTTTGATGCCGTATGCAACCATCTCCTCATCCCAGGTCGGAACCTCCGCAGGACCCGCGGGCCAGGTTTCCGCGAGTTCATAGGGAATCGGGCCAAACGGCGGCTTAAACTCCGCGACCTCTGCAAAGCGCGAGGGAACCGGTCCTCCTGCAGCGATTAACACATCGGAGGAGAGTTCAATGCGGGATACCATCTCATGATAGCGGGAAACCTCGGGGCGAAGGCATGACTCAGAACCGCGGTAGAAAAATCTCCGCTTGCTTGAGCAGTCAAACTTTGCAATCTCCGGCATCCGTTCAAGGAATCTGCGGTATCCGTCGAGCAGTTTCGGGTGTGCCCTGCAGCGTTCATCAACCAGCTCGAAGAGTGTTCCTTCGGCTATCGCCGCACGGACGCGGGAAATCTCTGCAAGGGTTACTGCCAGATTGTGCTGTGCTAAGAGTTTCTGCCGGTCCGGGGACTTTTTCAGCTCCTCTGCGGTGTGGCTTCTGCAGACCGGACATGCGCAGGGAAGTTCGGTCATTTCATCGAGATGGAGTGTTCCGGAAGGTGTTATGTAGCGCCCGTCTTTTGCATAGAGCGCGTAGGCCGCGGAATCAAAAACATCGCAGCCGCAGGCAGCAGCAAGCGCAAACATTGACGGGTGTCCTGCGCCGAATAAATGCACACATGCCCCGGGGGAAAGACCTTTTTTCGCATCAATTATTACATCCACGAGTTCACGATAGCGGTACGCCTCCATCAGAGGAACAACCGCTCCGATCGGGCAGTATGTATAGCCGAGTTCTGCCGCACGTTCCCCGGCTTTTTTGCGGAGGTCGCCGAACACAGCACCCTGAACAGGACATGCAAGCGGGGCGTCTTTGCCGAATATCTCTTTTGCCTGCTTCATCCGCTCCCAGGTAATATCCATCTGGGAGATAACATCCTCTCTTGGTTCGTCGGGGAGCGTCGGGATATCAAGCGGGACCCAGATGTCGCTTCCAATCTTTTTCTGAAAACCGAGCGTCTCCTCATTGGTGATGTCGACGCCTCCGTAGACCATCATCTGGAACGACCCGGAATCGGTCATGATAAGCCCGTCGAAACCGAGCACATCATGCAGACCGCGTGTTTCCGCCTGTTCCCTGAACTCTTTACTCTTCGAGAAAATATAGGCGTTGGTAATAATTCCTTCAACACCCATCTTCTTCATTTCAGCAGGAGGGATAATCTGAAGGTGCGGATTTACCACCGGAAGCAGAGCAGGCGTCTTAATCTGACGTTCCCCTGCCTTCAGTTTCCCGATTCTCCCTGCGATATCTTTGTGTAATATCTCAAATGTTACTGCCATGGATGTACTCCTCTGAATATCTGCCCCTCAAACACCGATATGGTGCAGGATTCTTTCTGCCATTCATCTGCCGGAAGACCTGCTTTTATGCAGGTCTGGTCCAGAAACTCTGCCGCATCCCATCCCCATTCGGTCGCAACCTGCGGAAGAAGCAGACCGCGCATGCCGTGCGATTCCGCAATCAGTCCGTGTTTTCCGACTTCTATCACCGACGGGCTGAGATCTGCGGGAACGGTCAGTTTTTCCGGAAGCGACAGAATCGTCACCTCAACATCGAGAAAGGGCAGTTCCTCTGCCCGTACCGGATAAAACCGCGGGTCGGAGAGAGCTGCCTGATATGCCGCATCTTTTAAGGCAGCTTTCAGCGGAAGAACCGGATAGGGGTAGCCGATACAGCCTCTCAGGTCTCCGTTTTCTGTCAGGGTTACAAATACCCCGCGGGGTTCTGAAAAAATCTCCGGAAATACCACGGGCGAACCGGCTGCGGTTTGTGCACGGTTACCGGCTGCTGCACGGCCTCCGGTCACTGCATCTGTTATGAAAGACACTGCAGCAGATACTGCAGTCTCCCCGTCTGTTTCGGATAAAAGATTCATTGAAAAAAAGTTATTTTTGGTCTTCAAGGATGTCTTTAATGCCGTCTTCAAGGACTTCAAGACCCTTTCTGACATCATCCAGGCTCTTTCCTCCGGTCAGGATAATTTTACCTGATGAGAACAGGAGTGCTACAATCTTCGGGTCCTTAATGCGGTAGACAAGGCCCGGGAACTGCTCTGGTTCGTACTCGATTGCCTCAAGGGAGAGGCGGGCAACGATTCTGTTTAAGTTGATGAACTGTCCGATATCGTATGAGCAGACAATGTTTGTCACGGCAACCTTCGGTTCCTTTAAGAGTTTGACACCGGCATCCTTTAATGAGCTTAAGACCTTTTCAAGACCGGTTTCAAGAGCCTGTTCGTTTCTGATTCCCGTAAGAACAACCTTTCCGGAAGAGAAGATAAGGGAGGCCATGCGCGGCTCATCGATTCTGTACACTGCACCGGGGAAGCGTTTGGTATTGAGTTCGCACCCCTCGATTTTGCTGGATATTTCTGCGAGATTGATATCCTTTGCAATAATACCGGATGCAACGATATTTTCAATCTTGAGAGTTGGGTATGTTTTAACCATCCTTATTTAATTGGACACGTCGCATAATAATACTTTTTATCAGATGCAGGGAGCTCTGAATGCTGAAATAACGGGTGCTGCTGTGTATTATTCTTAAAATTCATATCGTATTTTGTAAAAAATTAGTCTTCTGTTTATAAATAAAGCTATATTCGTGTATTTAGAATAGTTTTACAAAATTGGAGATAAAGATAATGATGATACAAATC
>JAGHSU010000072.1 GCA_018065685.1 Candidatus Methanocorpusculum equi
CCTCATTCCGCATCCACCCCATTAATTTATTACCTATCACTCATATAATATTATATATGCCAAAAACATCTAAGAGGAACAATCACCACAATATGAATATGAATATGAAAAACTATGAAAAAGAGTACGCATCCTTTGTACCGAAGGTGCCCGAGTACTTTAACTTTGCATACGATATTGTCGATGCATGGGCGGAAAAGGACCGGAACAAGCTTGCCATGATCTGGACCAATCAGGCAGGAGAGGAGAAGTACTTTACCTTCCGTCAGATGAAGAATCTCTCGAATCAGATTGCAAACATGATGTTTAAGCAGAACATCAATAAAGGCGACCGGGTAATGCTTCTTCTCCCACGGGTTCCCGAGTGGTGGACCTTTGCGCTTGCGGCGATTAAGATTGGTGCTGTCATCTGTCCGTCCCCTGTGCTTCTGACCCCGCACGATCTGAAATACCGTATCAACACCGGACGGTTTAAGATGATTGTAACCGATACGGACAACCTCTGGAAGATTCAGGAGATTGAAAACGAGTGCCCGAACCTGAAAGTCAAATTCCTCATAAACGGCGATGCGGAAGGGTGGATTAACTATGAAAAGGAGCTGGTCTATCCTGCAAAGGCCTCGACAAAACTGTCTCCGTTCATCGGAAAGATTAAGACAAAGGCAACAGACCCGATGGTTGTTTTCTTCTCATCCGGGACCTCTGCCGAGCCGAAGATGGTCCTTCATACCCAGTCGTATCCTCTCGGGCATGCCGTTACCGGAAAGTACTGGTATGATTTAAAGGACAACGACCTTCACTTTACCGTGTCCGATATGGGGTGGGGCAAATCCTCCTGGGGTAAGTTCTACGGGCCGTGGATGCAGGGTGCGTGCGTTTTCGTCTATGACTACCGGGGAAAGTTCAATGCGACAGAACTTCTGCCCCTCATTGAAAAGTATGAGATTACCTCGTTCTGCGCACCGCCAACCATCTACCGGATGCTCATTCTGGCCGACTTAAGTACGTTTGATTTCTCCGAGCTGAAGCACTGCGTATCTGCAGGGGAAACGCTGAACCCGGAGGTAAACCGTGTCTGGGAGGCTGGAACAGGCCTTAAGATTTATGAGGCGTACGGTCAGACCGAGACAGTTGCTGTTATCGGCACCTGCCCCTGTATGGAACACCGTCCGGGAAGTATCGGAAAACCGCTTCCTGGATGGACGATTGAGCTGCACGATGAAAACGGACGCCCGGTTCCCGCAGGTGAGGAGGGACGTATCGCAATCAAAACCGACCCGAGACCTGTGAGTCTTTTCAAAGAGTATCTGGACGACCCGGAGTCAACCGCAGAGGTATTTGTAAACGGCTGGTACTACTCAGGCGACAAGGCACGAAAGGATGCTGATGGATACTTCTGGTTTATGGGACGCGACGATGATATCATTAAGTCTTCCGGATACCGTATCTCTCCCGCGGAGGTTGAGTCGGCCTTAATCGAGCACCCTGCGGTAAAGGAGTCTGCTGTTGTCGGAAGCCCGGACCCGATCCGCGGTGTTATCGTAAAGGCGTTTGTTATCTTAAAAGAGGGCTGGGTACCTTCAGAAACGCTTGTAAAAGAGCTGCAGGCACATGTGAAAAAGACAACAGCACCCTACAAGTATCCGCGTTCGGTCGAGTTTGTCTCCGAACTTCCAAAGACCATCTCCGGCAAAATCCGCAGGGTTGAGCTGCGCAGGCGTGAGTTTGCAAAAGCGGAAGAGCATCTGAGAGAGTAATCTTTTTTTCTGTTATTTTTTGAGTGCGGGTTTTTTGGAGCTGTCTGGTTAGCCGCGGGTGCTTGTCGCGGTTGTTGTAACTGACGGTGCGGCGTTGTCAATAAAACCGCAAATCTACGCGAATCGACGCAAATCGCAGCCCTTTGACACCCGCGCTATTTCCCCGCTTATCGCGGGGCGCGGGCGGGCTGCTGGAGAATGAG
>JAGHSU010000089.1 GCA_018065685.1 Candidatus Methanocorpusculum equi
CCGTTGCAGGGCCGTACGGTCTTTACTGCGACCACTTAAAAAAACCCAGCCCCTCCGGCGCGGAGGTTACACTGGCTTCAAACCACCCCGATGCAAACGCCCGCGACTGTGTAATTGTCGATGACATCATCGCAACCGGCGGGTCCATGGCTCTTGCAGCATCCATGCTGATGGAACAGGGTGCAAAATCAGTCCGCGCAGCAGGTGTCCACGGAGTATTCGCATCCGGAGGATACATCAAACTGATGCAGGCAGGTCTTGCAGATGTTGCAAACTCCGATACAATCGAGCGGGCCTCTTCCAGATTTACCGCATCGAAGATTATCGCCGATGCTGTCCGCAGATAAATGAACCGGTACATTCTTGATTCATCCTTTTTTTTCGGTGAAACATACAAAACGTGCCGCCTTGAAGGAGAAATTCTGACAACAGACGAAGTAAAAGCCGAGATAAAGGACTTTTCATCACGTACGGCGTTTTCCCTGATGGAAGATGCCGGATTAAAAATCAGCTCCGCAGCACCTGCGGATGTTTCAGCGGTAAAAGCCGCAGCTGCCGCATCAGGGGACCTCAGAGTTCTCTCAGACACCGATATTTCGGTAATCGCCCTTGCCCTGTCCATGGAAGGGACCGTTGTCTCAGGGGATTTTGCCGTACAAAACGTCTGCCGTCATCTGCAGATTCCGGTAAAAAGTCTCCTCGCAAAGACCGCAAAAAAGAAGGTCTGGAAACGCATATGCTCAGGATGCGGCGCAGAAATTCCCGATGGATATGATGAATGTCAGATATGCGGTTCAAAACCGGTTCCGAGGGGGACGGAAAGAAATCATAAAACACATCCGTAAAACTTCTTCCATTTTTCTGTAATCCGGTACTCCGGATTTGCCTGCAGAATCAGGCCGCGCATCACTTTCTTATCATCCGGAAGATGATATGTGCAGAGTGCAAGTTTTGGAGCCGCCGCAGATAACGTTTTTTGAGCACCTTTGAGCATCAGCCGCTCGGCACCTTCAATATCTGCCTTAATAAAATCAGGGGTGATACCCGACTCTTCACAGAACACATCAATCGTCGTAAGTTTTGCCCGCTCATGCCGTCCCTCCTGCTGAAGGACCATAGAGGAGCCGACAAGCGTTCCGTCAAGTACTGTAAACTCCGCATCTCCCGGTGTGTCGGAAAGACCCATGGGCACAACATGAACCTGCTCTGCCAGAGAAGGATTCAGGGAAAGCGTTTCCCGAAGTGCTTCACGTGCTGCGGCAACCGGTTCAAAAGCATAGACAAGAGCACCGCGGTATGCTGCATACAGGGAAAACAGGCCCAGATTTGCCCCGCAGTCAAACACCACGTCACCTTTTTGAATCTCCACATCTCCCCATTCATATGCCCCTTCATCCACATATTTGTATGAATCAAAAAGACCCGGGTAGAGGATATCTCCTATCTCCATCGCATAATATGCCTCCTCACGTGTCGGATATGATTCACGGGATAAAAGCGGGAGATTTAAGGGACCTACCTTCAGACACCCTGCTTTGCGGTCAAAATGACGCGCAAATAAATGCTCATACTGCAGCCGGTAATAATTTTCCGTCCGGTCCTTTATCGTAAGACGATAATGAATCCTGTCAGAGAGAGGCACCTTATTTTTCATTTTGCAGACCACTCTCAGATACAGCACCGGATACCGGAACCTCTCCAGCCTCTGCAGAAGCAGAGGGAATAACCTCCTTAAGCCCCGCCTCACGGCGTACAATAATAAAGCTTGCAGCAAATCCGATTATCAGATTCGAGTAGTAAAGTACCAGCCGCAGCAGGACGACAAACGGCCCCAGCATATTTCCAAGACCTAAGAGGGAATAAAAGCCGCCGTAAGCTGCTTCCGCAAGCCCCGTGCTCCCAGGGGTTGCCGGAATCATAAGAATGACCGCAATAATTAACTGGAAGACAACCGATAACAGAATGTTTGGTTCAAATCCGAGTCCAACCATGATAACTGACGCAATCGAAAACTCACAGCCCCAGAAGAGGAGGGAAAATACAAACCCGACCGCAAGCCCCCACCGTGCTTTTCCCGCAAAGTGACGGAATGTCCCATAAAACTGGTCTACACCGTTTA
>JAGHSU010000074.1 GCA_018065685.1 Candidatus Methanocorpusculum equi
TCCCCCTTCTCCGCGGGGTAAAGGGCATTTGTCCCGAGCTGGTTTCTTGACTTCCGGGATTTTACATCGGCACCTTTTCTTACAATCGTTTTGATGGTATCTGTGTCTTCCGCGATTCTGATGAGCTGCTCGTAGATGAGGTACTCAAACCAGTACCCTTCCGCGGTCCGCATAAGCATGATGTCATCGGAAAAGAGGTTTTTCCGGTCCGGAGCTCTCATGTGCCGGAGGGCGCGGACGGCAACCGAGCGTGTCGGGACATAGCGGGTAAACTTCTGTGTAATCCAGGAGAGCATCGACTCTTCCGGCTCTCCGCCCCGTACCTTATTCTGTACCCCGTTCGGTGCTCTGTTCTGTACCGTTTTCTGTTCTCCGTTCCGCACCCGCGTCTGTTCTCCAGGCTCATACCCGTGTCTCTTCTGCGGCGGTCTGCGGTGCAGGGGTTTATGACCCGTCCCGTGTGCCTGCGGCGCTTTGGGACGGCTTTGTTCTGATTTTGGATTATTCATTCCTGAGGACTAATATTCTTCTGGTGAGGCTTTTGTGGATGTACTGTTCATAGAAGCCTTCAACCGTAAACCCGGCGGATTCCGCGTAGGACCGGATGTCTTTGTGGGTTACCACAACTGCACGTTTCCCGGTCTTCAGAACCCGCCTGATTTCTGCAAGCGCCCCGCGATAGAGGGCGTCAAATGTTTCTGCGCCGACTGCTGTCGACTGCCCGTAGGGGAAGTCGCAGGCAACGGCGTCGAATGATGCATCTTTGTAGGGCATACGGACTGCATCTGCGCGGACAAGAACCGCGTCAGGGATATTTTGTCTTGACCCTGAAAGCATTTCGGAATCAAAGTCGCTTCCGATGCTTCGTATGCCGAGGAGGTTTGTTTCGAGGAGAGTCCCGCCTGTTCCGCAGAACGGGTCAAGGAGTGTTTCTCCCGGTTTTACGCGTGTCAGATTCACAATCGCACGCGCAAACAATGGCATCATGACTCCCGGATGGAAGTACGGCCGTTTGTTCGGGTTTCTGGAAGCACTGCTTCCGCGGTCAATCTCATGGATGACGCGCCCGAGATAGCATAAGCCGTCGGTAAACACTGCGCGGTAGACGACTCCCGGATGTTTCAGGGAGACGGTTCCTTTGATTAAAGAGCCCATCATGCGTTCGGTCTCAGTCAGTGATTCCGGGACGGCAGCTGGATGAATTTTTCGTGCCCTGCAGCAGAATGGGAGTTCCGCTTCGATTGAGAGGTTTTGCATGAGTGTGCGCAAATCCTCCGCGGTGCCTTGAGAGACTCCAAGCAGTTCTGACACCGTATGGGTTTCTGCAAGCCGCAGGGTCTCTTCCGGATGTTCTGTTTCAGCAACGGCTACCCCCGTGCCGCGTGTTTCTATCTGTGCGACGCAGGCGAGCTCTGCTGCTGATAAATCAGGATTTTCTCCGGAGAGTTCGTACAGCAGTTTCATCCGCTTTATATATGGGTTTTCCAAGGTATTATAGATAGGTATCTTTCCGCGGAAAATGAAATTTGTCCCTTTCGGACAAAAACGGTGGTTAATTGGTCTATTATCCGGTGTTTTTAGGAAAAACAGCTGGTTTTTCGGTCAAACGTTACATTATACGCCTTTATGAAAAACTCCGGATGATACCGCATCTTCGCCTCGCGAAGCCCCGCTTCATCCATATCCCCTTCGCGGTTTAAAACCCGGCAGCGCCCAGAGAGCAGTTTTGCCGTCTCCTGATTGATGACCTTGTAAATCCCCGGGTATGCCGCAAGACCCTTCTCATAATGAACCAGACAGACATCTGAGTTTCTGTTCTCCCAGATGGATACTGCAGCGGGAGCTCCCTCAACTCTCATAAGGAGACCTTCCAGATGCAGTGCGGAGAAATGGTCAAGCGAGATGTCTGCGGCTTTCAGTTCATCAGAGACTGCAGAACCTTCAGCAGGTGTTTTTTCCGCGTACCATGCATGAATCAGACTGCGCACCTCTTCGAGATTTTCGGGTGCGACCGGTTCTGTCGTGTATGAATACCGCCATCTGAACTGATTTATCTGTCCGCGGATGCCGACAAAACGCCTCCCCGGAAGCTTTGCAAGGGTTTTCGTGTTCCAGCAGTACTCAAAGTACCCGCGCACCTCTTCAACGGGTATTTCGGGGAAACAGTCCTGAAACATCCGCACGTCGGATTCGTCGTAGAGATGGTACGAGGCACCGGATGATTTTGCATAGAAGACCGTGTCGCAGAACACCTCTTTATCAGGGATGCCGACAGGTGCATAAACCGACTGCTCACCCTGATTGAGGCATTCGATAACCAGATGGTCTTTGTACACGGCAAACCTGCAGGGAGAGTAGTGCTTCCAGGAAAGAATTGTAACAAGCGAGTACTCGGAATGGTCCTTCGGGTATGCACGTAAGTATGCTTCGGGGATATGGATGTTTTCGAAGGTGAACGGCTGAAAATCTGATTCTTTAAGCATCGTGCATCTCTGATTACTTTTCTTTCAGCATTGGCGTGTAGTGTTCCATTTCGGAAAACCCTGCACGGCGGTAGAACGCCTCTTTTCCGGGAGCAGAGATAAGGCCAAGCCAGGAGTGGCCGTATGCAAGTGCCAGTTTTTTCAGCGCTGATACAATACGGCTTCCGATTCCGTGCCCTCTGTACTCAGGAAAGATCACTACGTCCTGAATGTAGGCATCAGATGCCCCGTCGCTGATAAGACGCCCCATCCCGACCGCATTATTCTCCTCATCCTTTGCGATGACTACGAGAAAACTGCCGTCTAAAAGGCGCGGGATAGCAGCCTTGTCATACCCTATCTCCCACCATCCTCCTGCGCGGTAGAGATCGATTATCTCCTCCGTGTTCCAGGTCCGCACCGCGGATAAGGTTATTGTTTTGTCCGTGCCGTTCATAGATTGCTTATATCTCTGTTCCCGTGCATTATGAGGATTATGGTGCGGGCGCCCGGTTTCAGGGCTCTACGGGATTTTCCATACATTATTTACCCCTGAAAACAAATACTTCTATCAGACTATGCGATATTACCACACCTCAGACACCCTGTATATACGGGGAAAGTTTCGTGCGGCATGTACAGGAATAAACGGCGGCATCGCGGATGTATCAACAATCCTGAATCATACTGTCCCGATGGACTTCTCCCATGAAAATCCCCTTGAGTATGTAGAATCCCTCCTCTCCAAAAAAGGATACGGAAAAGATGCATTCGGGCTTTTAACCGCGGTCTCGATGCAGCATCTCTGTATTCTTCAGTATGACTACATCACGGTTTTTGTAACAGCCGGTGTATCAAACCCGAATCCCGACCCGGAAAAACCCCACACCATAAACATCATTGTCACAAGCGGCGAAGGATTTTCGGATGCGGCGCTCCTTGAAACCATAATAACCGCGACGGAAGCAAAAGCGCACGCCCTGAAAAATCTCGGGCGAACCTTTACCGGAACAACCTCGGATGCAGTGGCGGCAGCATCCGAAGGACCTCTTGTTCACACATATGCCGGAACCTTCACAGAGCCCGGGAAACGCATCTATGCCGCGGTCCTCAAAGGGGTGACCGAGGCCCTGCTGCGGCATGAAGGGGCAGTAAAGCGCCCGTATCCGTCCTTTTTTATCTATTCGAGGCACAATAACACCGGATGGTTTGAATGGAGACGCGACGCATGCCCCTACTATCCGTGTCACTTTGAGGGGCAGGCCTGTGCCTTCTGCTACTGTCCGTTCTATCCGTGTATGGATGAAACACTCGGGGAATGGGTGCCAAGTACCAGTTCGGAGACCGGGAGAGTCTGGGCATGCTCAGAGTGTCTTCTCCTCCATGATGAAAAACACGCGGAGTATCTGCGAAAACATCCGGATGCTTCCTTCGATGAGATAAGAGGGCTGTAGGACACCCCGTTTCCGAAACCCTTTATACTGTCAAAGCATTATCATAAAGAAATGGATAAAATAGCAGGACTCTGGAAAGGGCAGAAGGCCATCCCCTTTGTCGGCTCAGGCGAGGGGACGGTTTCCATTGCTGCTGACGGGTCTGCAAAGGGCTGCTGCGTTGTGCATTTCATGGGAAAAGACCATCGTTTTCATGCGGATACTATTTTTATCAGGCCGCTTGGTCAGGGAAGATATGCCGGAACATATCTTGGAAAAACCGTTGAGCTGTCGCTGAGCAGCTCGGGTGAGGTTATGTTCATCCGGGTAAATCCGTTTAAGCTCGGACTCGTAAACAATCCGAAGTTTAACGTGAATTTCCCGATACAGCTTACCAGGGTAAAATAAGGGCAGGATACATGATTCAGCACACACCGTCATCGGAATGTCTTATCTTCGACCTTGAGGCCTATGTGCCGGAGGCTGACCGCCATTCACCTTCATTTACCCTCGCCGCAAACCCGCACCGTGCGGGGCACACGCTTTTAGGAGGAGTCTTTCACCTGTTCCGTCCGGTAACAGGCGAGATATTAAGTGTTCCCGATTTCGAGCATCACTGGGTCTGGGACGAGGGGGATGAAGCGGAGACAGTCGCTTCCATCTACCGGATTTTTGAGGGGATGCGCAGACGCTCGTATGGAAAGAAACGGTTTGCGGCAGACCCGGTGGTCTCCGGCGCGGGGATTGCAAACTTTGACATGCCGTTTATCTATGCGAAGTGTCTGCAGTACGAACTGGCAGCACCTGACGAAATCTATGATACGGTCTGTAAGTTCCGGGTGGTTGATT
>JAGHSU010000047.1 GCA_018065685.1 Candidatus Methanocorpusculum equi
CGGAAAGAATCCTGAACTACGTGAACAGCTGGTTCTGGGCTGCGTGTGATGGATGCGATTCAGAATCAGATAAATACTGAACTAATTTCGGGATACTACAATGTATTTCCGTTTGAAAATCATTATTATATATGTTGGTTATGGTAGGATATACTGTTGTCGATTACAAAGCGGGCAGCAGCTGAAGCTGTTGATGCTGCTTCCTGATGGAAAAACCGTTAGTATGGGAAAAAACCGGATGTTAATTATTCTGTCGTTGGATGTTCTACGGGTTGTTGTAACTGTGGGTGCGGGTGTTTGGCTCGCCTGTAAGGCTCGGGACGCAGATTTCCGCAGGCCGCACGGCCACGAGCACCCGCACCCTGTAGAGAAAAACAAACAAAAAAATGGTTTAGCAGCTGTTCAGGTTCGTTCTGAATTCCTGCGACACTGTCGCAGATATTCCGGAAGATATTCTTTTCGCCGCACCCGGTGTTAAATCCCCTCCGGCGTGCGATTCCCGTTTTTTCGGCCCAAACACACCTGAAAGTCCTGCCTCCCGATGAACATATTGATGCGTTCGCTTTATCTCTTTTCACATCATATAATATATCATGTGTATTGCTGTACCTGCAGAGGTAATTGAAATCCGCGACGAAAACATCGCACTCGTCGATTACGGCGAACTGCAGCAGGAGGTCAGAATTGACCTTGTTGATGTAAAAGTCGGTGAGTTCGTCTTAGTTCACACCGGGTTTGCGATTCAGCGCTTATCCCGCGACGAAGGCCTTGAGACCCGCGCCCTCTTCAAAGAGGTCTACGGTGCAATGGGCATGTCCGAAGATGCGATAAAAACAGGCGGAATGTAAGAAACATGCACGAGTCAGGGATTGCCTACGATATCTATGCGACCGCAAAGCGTGCCGCGGAAGACAACGGCGCAGTTCTCGTCAAAGCGATTCATGTTGATGTCGGCTCGATGGCAATGGTAAATCCGGAGCAGGTGGAGTTCATGTTTGGCACGTTCATCGCAGAAGATGAAATCTTTAAGGGAACAAAACTTGTCTTCAATACCGTTCTTCCCCTGGCAGAATGTGCCTGCGGATATAAGGGGCCTGAGATCTTTGTCTGCCCGAACTGCGGCAAACTGCCGCACATGGTGCAGGGAAAAGAGATTCTTGTAACGAACATCGAGATTGAAACAGGTGAGGATGAAGAAAACCCCGCAGCGGAATCGCCGGCGGATGAAACCAACTGATGCAGGTATAAACTGATACAGGAATAAACTGATACAGGAATAAACTGATACAGAAAAGGCAGGAGGATACAATGATAAAAGATACCGAAGTAAATATGATGCACGGAGCAGGAGGAGAGGTTATGGGAGAACTTCTCCAGACGCTTACCGCTTTTAAGAACAACAACGCAGGAGGCATCGGCCTCGAGTCTCTTGACGACGGCTCAACCTTTGAAATCGGAGGAAGGACCGTTGTGTTAACGACAGACGGCCACGTGGTAAAGCCGCTCTTTTTCCCCGGAGGAGACATTGGAAGGATTGCGGTTTCAGGGACCATTAACGATCTTTCGGTGATGGGAGCCCGTCCGATTGCCTTAACCTGCGGCATGGTCATCGAGGAGGGTTTTCCGATTGAGAACCTGAGAAAGATTGTCGAGTCGATGGATGCCGCGTTAGGCGAGGTCGGAGCGTCAGTCATTACCGGGGACACCAAGGTTGTGGAGAAGGGAAGCCTTGATGGGATTGCCATCAACACAGCAGGTGTGGGCGTTATTGACCATTATGTTATCCGCGACAAGAACCTGAAGGTCGGGGATAAAATTATCGTCTCGGGCACCATCGGTGACCATGGAATGGCAATTATTACCTACCGTGAGGGATTCGATTTAGGCGAGCAGTTAAAGTCCGATGTAGCTCCTCTCTGGAAGATGATTGAAGGGGCAATTGCCGCAGGCGGCGATGGCGCAATTCATGCGATGAAGGATCCGACCCGCGGAGGATTTGCCGCATGTATCAATGAGATGGCAAGAAAGGCCGGCGTGAAGGTGGTTGTACATGAAGAGGATATGCCAATCCGCGAAAATGTTGCATCAGCAGGCGCTCTTCTTGGTATCGACCCGCTGCATGTCGCAAACGAGGGAAAGTGTGTGATGGGCGTTGCCCCTGAAGCCGCAGAGAAAGTTCTTGCTGCATTAAAGTCCCACCCCTACGGAAAGAACGCAAAAATTGTCGGAGAGGTCGTGGAAGGGTCAGGTGTTGTGATGCTTACCAGAATCGGCAGCGAGCGGTTTATTGAGCCGCCGATGGGTGACCCTGTTCCGAGAGTGTGCTGAGACCCGGAGTAATCTGAATGTCTGCTGCAATTAATAAGGACAATCTGGAAAAGGCATCGGATACGCTTGCCAGGGCCTTTGTCAACTACCCGTATCCGGGGGGGCTGTTATAGGAGATGAGCGGCAGAAAAAAGCTCTTTCAATTATGTTCCGGCTTGAAGTGGAACGTGTCAGTTCGTTTGGGGAACTCGTCGCCGACAGCAGTGAATGCAAAGGAGTTGCCATCTGGTGCCGTATGGGGGAATTAAACGAGGGTGTATCCATTCCGAAACAGTTTCGGGCCCTGATATCCTGTATGAGACCGCCGGAGATGATTAAAACGCTGCGGCGCTGTATGAGCATTGAGCGGGGAAGGGACCGCATGCATCTTTCAGATGATACCGTGTATCTCTATATTTTAGGGGTTGCACCGGAATCCCAGGGTAAAGGAATCGGTTCGTCACTTGTCCGCGAAAAACTTGCAGAATGTGACAAAGAAGGATGTACAGTGTACCTCGAAACCAATTCCGAGCATAATGTGGGGTATTACGAATCGTTCGGGTTTTCGGTTGTTAAGAAAATCGTGGAAGAGCATGGTGCATTTACAACATGGTATATGATTCGCAATCCGGGCGGAAATAAATAAGAGAACAGTTACTTTTTGAGATTATTTTTCATACAACAACCCTGTACATTATTTTGTGAGATGATTCACTGAAAAAAAAAGGTAAGTTATCTTCTGCGCAGTCCGAATATAACAGCCGCTGCACCCAACCCGGCTAAGATACCCGCAAACGGCACAGGTGATGTACCGGTCTTTTGAGGTTCTTCAGTCTGCTCTGCCGGAACGTCTGTCTGTGTATCCTGCGGAGTCTCTGCCGATTCTGTTGTTTCTGCCTGCTCTGTTGAGTCCATTGTCTCTATTGGCTCTGCCCACAGCAGTGTTGAAACCGGGTCTGAATCGGGAAACTCTGCCAGAACTGCAATCGGACCATAGGAAGATACCGGGAACTGATACCGGCAGGTACTTCCCTCTCCTGCAGCTTCTGCGGCGGACTCAGGCATCACCGTCTCCCATGCGTCTCCTGTATAGAGCTTAAGACAGACGTAGTTGTGAAGCTCCAGATTTGGCAGTGTCACATCCAGGGTCAGAACCGACGGCTGCGCCTGGTCCTTCAGGGTGGCATCAACTCTGATTACCGAGATATACCACATGGAATATCCGAACCTGTCCGGAAGACCAGGGGCGTCGGTGTCCCATGCTGTGTAGGTCAGTCCGTCTCCTCCGATGTTTGAGGCGGACACAACAAAAACACTTCCCATGTCACTGCTGAAAGGAAATGCCGGGAGATTAATCGGGACTGTTCCGCTTTCATCGGGAGAAATCTCTTTGCAGATGACCTCAAAGACCGCTGTCACCGTGACCTGCTCATTTGGCATGATGAACCGGTTGTTTTCAATTTTTACCGTTTCCGGAGAGACTTCCCAGCCGGTGAAGACAAATCCTGCATATGGTTCACAGGTAAGCGTTACCTCATCTCCCGGAAGGGCTTCGCCCGGAGATGCCTCGACAGCTCCGGGGCCTATGGTCTCCACAAAGATTGAGTGAGGTACTGCCGCTGCTGCTGCCCCGCAGAACACTCCGCAGACAAGGATGACTGCAGAGGCCGCGAGGAGGGCGCGGAGGAGGGTTTTGTTCGTGTGTGTTTTCTTTGGTGTCATGTTGTTTTTTCCGTGTATGGCAAACTTACTTCGTTTAGACCCCGGACGGGTTGTTCAACAGCGTACAAAATTATCTGCCGTTTTGATGGGCGGACAATTATTGAACAGTATCTTTGTTGTTATTCATAATATAGTTTGCTTCTTGAGCCTCATCATTTGAAATCATGTTAATCATGTAAAAAAGTGAATTCCGCTGTGAAGCTGATTTTATCACAACAAACCTGAATGATTTTATTAAACGGGTCGAATTCGACCCCTTTTGTTCACAAATGAAAATGCCGGGGAGTCTATAGAGAGGAGTAACAAAAGATAGATGAGCTGCTCCCTCCTCCACAAAAAAGATAAGCATATCCGTACAAATTAATAATATTACTCTTTGTGATGTGAAATGGCAAAATCAATTCCATTAGGACTTGTCCTTGAAGGAGAGGATGCACGGGACTTTGATGAATACATGAAAAACCCCACCTTCACCGAAAAGGGACTCAATGCAATGCGCGAAGTAATAAGAAGAAGACTTGACGCAGGAAAACCCCTCTAATCTAATAGATGGATTCACCAATTAATGGTCTGCCGGTTTTTTATCTGAACGCACATGAATGTATAACTAAATTTAGAGGGAGAATATGGCGTAAAAATCAAAATGAATCGAAAATATTCATTTTTGATAACTAAACTGATAACCGGGGATTAACTAATTTAAAATAATTGCTCAACTAATTTCTACGGAAGATCCTGTCTCTGTTTGTAAAAAATCTTGAATTGCGGTTTGATTTGTGCGGGACGTTACTTGGATGTTGGTAATGTAATAGTTATGCATACTAACATTTATACTTACTTTCTTTTCCACAAAAAGCTGTTACCCGCACGTTCTGATATAATAGTCCCACGGCGTCTCATTTCCGCAAGCAGATTGTCAATCTTACGTTTTTTCTTACTGTCTGTGTAGTAGCTATCAGGTAATTTCTTCCAGAGTAGTTCATTAATATCCTGTCTGCTTAGAACACCATGCTCATCAATCCCTGCCAATATCAATTCACAATAATATTTCTTATCGAGGCCATGGCTAACTGTATACTGAGCTCGTTGCCCGGTCCTTTGCGCAACACGCACTGACAAATAATAATTCGGGCGCCTCCCCTCGATTAAACCAAGTTTCCTCAGATGCTTTGCAGCCTCATGCGAAATTTCCTGATGTTTCTGCACCCTGTCCAGAAGAAGAATTTCTGATAATGTCAGGTCTCCATTTCTCGCCAGAATTTCAGCATACTTTTTATCAAGCACCTTCCCGTAAATGGTTACCGAAACACAATCTTCGGAGATTGAATACTCAGGCATTGGAAAGAACTTTTCCTTCTGCATCCGAAACATCTTTGGAATCCCGCTCCATGCAGTATCAATCAAATCCAACTCACGCATTGCCTTGACAAGGAATGGATTCCGATAGCGCTCATCCGGTGTTGTTGCATTGAGCACTGCATCAACCGACCCGGGAAGGAAGGAACCTGCATTGAAAAACACCAGGGAGTCAGGCATTTCTGTGAGATAAATACGAAGACCAAGAGTATAATCCTGATGGGCAATTGCATTATTCAATGGTTCTCTGATAAGATAATCCTCATACATATCAACCTCTTCGGGAAAGAGCGTTCCTTCAGGGATATAACGATACTTCAGATTTCTTACTCTGTGATAGACCTCATCAACCTCAAGAATAAGAGGGCCGTCTCCAACATAATAGTCGAGCATCACCCCATCTTTATCCTTTAGTATCCACTGGATTTCCGAAGCAGACGGATTCAGAAGATATCGTGTTTCCCGTTTTCCAAGAAGAACAAGAGCAGCCCGCGTTATTTTCCCATTAATCAGGAGCGGTATTTGCTGCAGGAACCGTTCGTCCGACCATCCCGTGACATCATTTGCAAGGCGTGGGTTTTTCTTGATAAAATTCTCTCTTGCTTTTTCAAGAGCCACAGTGTCCAAATCGTCTATCGTTGCATCAGAAACTATCTCTCTGCTCCAGTCAAAATATCGCGGTTGTGCCGCAATTCGTTCGCGTTTTTCATCACTTAATGCAACAACCGATTCTCCGTCACGACCATAAGCTATGCCGTCAGCTGTTGTGGGAATTCCATGCGGTGCCGGAGGAATCTCAAACATAAGAACCCGCTTCTCATCAAGGGAAATTTCATAAATCTCCCGTACTGAAATCCTGTTGTTTGTCTTGTTTCCAACCTTCAGTTTACATTCGGAAAATGCTCCAACACCTGATAAAAACTGTGTCCCAACAGCATCTCCTGTGTCAGAGACTCCAAGAACAAGCCATGCGCACTCGCATTCGGAGAGATTTGCTTCATTACTGAGTGCGGAAAAATATTTGTATAATTTCTCATAACTAAACTCTGTCTTTCCCTCCTTCAATTCAAATATTTCATTCTCTAAACCGACACTCCCTTTTTTCCGTGCCAGAAACTCTTTCAGAATCTTTTTTACTTCCTCCTCACTTCTCATTCCATCTCTCCCCTATCTTACCCATCGCCTTCTTTGCCTTCTCCTTATTCTCCCGTGCCCGCTCAATCAGATCGCGTCTCTCCTCTCCCGCACAGGACAGGCACTGGTCAAAGGTCTCCACCGCTTCATTATACCGCTCGAGCATCATCAGCTCATACCCCTTGTTAAAGAGTGCATCCGCATCATTCGGACGTGCAATCAGAACACGTCTGAAACAGTCATATGCCTTCTGGTGGTCGCCTAAAATACTGAGTGAAAGCCCCTTGTTGTTCATAGCGCCCGTCATTGCCCGCTCAAACTTGATGGCTTTTTCAAAGCACTTTACGGCTTCCTCGTGATTCCCGAGTTTCGCAAGGGCGTTTCCGCAGTTAAAGTGCCCCACGGCGTTCCCCGGGGCTATCTCAATTGAAGCATGATAGCAGTTTACCGCATCCCGGTACTTTCCTGCCGCATACAAAAACTCCGCACGGTTAAACCAGTGCTCGGGGGCTCTCGGTTCACGCTTGCAGATTTTTGCCATGATGTCATCCGCATCCTTATACTGCTTGTACTGCGCAAGAATCCGTGCGTGACTTGTGAGATACACCACATCATCCGGCGACATTGAAAGGGCTTTGATGAAGTACTCATCTGCTTCCCTGTAGCGTCCGAATGAGGCGAGGGCGTCTCCTTTGTTGTGGTAATAGACTGCGGTGTTCGGCCGGAGTGCGATAGCCCTGTCATACGCATCCATTGACTCCTTTTCGCGCTTTAACAGGGCAAGCATGCGCCCTTTTTCATGCCATGCCGCAGGGTTTTCCGGGTCTGCCTTCAGCGCCTCGTCAAGACACTGAAGCGCTCTCTGGTAGTTGTTCCGCTGCATAAATGCCGCTGCGTTTGAAAGCCACATCGCAGAGTCGGAGGACTGTTTTTTTGCGGCGGCCTCTGCATCAGTCTGTTTTGTGCTCCTGTCTTTTTTCGTAAATAATCCCATGGTTAATGCTCCCTGTTAATGTTCCCAGTTAATGCTGCCTTTAATGCTGCCTGAGCTTCTGCTCAACTTTTTCAGAGAAGGTGCGCCCGATGTCAACAAAGCGTGCGGGCTCTTCTGCTTTTCTGATACATACGGTTGCGGTCTCTCCCGTCTCATACTGGTCTTTTCCGTCGATTGCAAGAATCGCGGACTTCTGCGGCGAGGTCATCTCAATCCTGAGCTCCCCTGAGACGCTCAACAGATACGGACGGGACGAAAGCATATAGGGTGCAATCGGAGCTAAAAGAAACGCCTCGACCTTCGGGTCAACGATAGGGCCTCCCGCACTCATCGCATACGCGGTAGAGCCGGTCGGGGTACTGATGATAAGCCCATCTGCACGGAACTCGTCAATCTTCTGATTATCCGAGTACACGGTAAAGTGCAGCATCTTTGCAGGGCGCAGGGTGACAATGACCGCTTCGTTTAATGCGGCTCCCAAATCGCGTCCGCTGCACTCAACAGAGATTCTCATCCGCTCTTCGGTTTTGAGCGGGAGCTTCAGCCCCGAGATGCATTCGGTGAGCTGTTCCCGCTCGACATCGGTGAGGAATCCTACCTGTCCCTGATTGATGCCTAAGACCGGCACCTGCTTTTTCATAAGACGGACCGCACGAAGCACACTTCCGTCGCCGCCGACAACCAGAAGCATGTCCGCATCAAGCGACTCGAGAGCCACTCCGCTGTAGCCGAGTTCAGTCGCGGTCGACTCCTCGTAAACAACCTCGTGCCCGAGGTTTGAAAGCTCCCAGCCCACGGACTGTGCGAGCTCGAGCGGTTCTTTTGCATCTATTTTTGAAACGATACAGATTTTCATATGTGCCTCGCCTCAGACTGACCTCATAAGGGTTGAGAGTATTTCATGAACAGGTTTGTTTGCGCCGAGAAGCTCGCGTCCGCAGCGTACATCATCGGGGAAGATGCAGGGGTTTCCGTCCGGAAGAGAAACGATTCCTCCCGCTTCTTCCAGGATGAGGATTGCAGCTGCGGCATCAGTGATGCGAAGCGTTCCGCGGAGGTCTAAGAATGCTTCGAGACGCCCGCAGGCGACATAGCAGAGCTCAAGTGCCGAGGCGCCGAAGAGTCTGCTTCTGCGCGAGGAGTATCCTGCAGCCAAGAGGCGCTGCATCTCACGTGGCCTGGCATAGAGCGATACGGCGCTTACGGAGAGCTCTGATTTGCACGAAGGGTGAACGGCACGCCCGTTCAGATACGCTCCGTGTCCTTTCTCCGCGGTAAACTCCTCGGGGACCGCGAGGTTTTTCACATAGCCTGCCTTCATCTCCTGTCCGTCGGAGAGCCCCACCGAAAGCGCGTAGTAGGGGATTCCCGCTCCCGCGTTGAATGAGCCGTCAACCGGGTCGAGATACGCGATTCCTTCATCCCCTCCGATTTCGACTATTCCTGCCTCCTCAGATAAGAGGCACCTGCAGACCTTTTTCTCACGGAAGAGGTCGAGGATGATGTCTTCTGCGACGCGGTCAAGGCGTTCTGTCGGGGTGTTGTCAGCGCCCATGCAGAGCTCCTCCGCTCCGTATTCTGTTCCAATCAAAGGAGATAGGGCTTCCTCGATACGTTTTGCGGCGGTTCTGCATACGTCGAAGAACTCCTGTGATGATATCATATATACATATTGTACGGATTGGGGTTTATATTTTCTTACGGGAGGGGGGTTTTTGCAGTTTCCTCTGACTTATACAAAATCATTCTGATAATAATTGTAAAATGAGTACTGCCTTCATAGAAGAGCGGCCGTATCACGGTCTCCCGTATTTCGTGGTTCTGCAGCGGGTTTACACAAAACACGATGAGTGGTTGTTAAAAATTTAAAAAAGGTATTTTGTATTTCTCACCCGGAGTTAGTTGCCCCATGCCATAATTTTATTCTCAAATAACGGCATGAGAAGTATTCTCGCTTCACTCTTTGGATCATCTTCCATTTTCAGTGTGCCGTCCCCTCCGAAAATCATCGTAGGACGGGTTTCGGTGTTATACTCGGTCCAGCCGTGTCCCGGGTCTCCGGTTGCGGCAAAGTTCACCCATGCTGAAGAGACATCGGACAAAAGATTTTTATCCGGGGCACCCAAATCTTCATATCCGATCGGATTGTTAAATACATACGGGATTTCAACTGCATGGCACGCACCCATAATTTCCAGTACCTCATCTGTCACGCCTTTCTCGAAGAGGTACATGTAGGTTTTGCCTTTTCCGCCTGCAGCGAGATGTTCCTCTGCAGTTTTAATTGCAGGGAGACGAAATGCCTGTTCCGTGTTTAAATCCGCGTAATTCCAGATATGTGGGTACTTATCAGAATATTTTTCACCATCAAAGTTCTCCATTTTCAGGAATTCTTTGATAAGTTCATCTTTTTCAGGATAGTCTCCAAGTATATCATAAGCCCGCTCCTGAATAAAGGGATAATACTTATCAACCATTTTATCAAGATTTTGATGCGGATCTAAATTCGTGTACATGCATTCTATCCAGTATCTCCACTCATCCGCTGTTGTACCAATCATTATATCAACATCTTTACTTGCGCCGTCTGCTAATGCCTCATACGGGTCTTCCGGGATGATACTGTCGTTTCCGCGCAGGGGGTGGTTGTTTAAACCTGCAAGCTGAGAGTTTCCTTCCGGTCCAGTTTTTCCTGTATCTGTTTCCAGAGCTTTTTGAATATCTTCTGTGGAAAGCGCCATCAGGTCGTTCATATTTTTAGCGCCGGTAATTTTCATCAGATATTCTGTCTGCATGTTCTTTTCAAACTTTTCGATTGGATAGGTTAAGGAGGCATCTCCGGACTGCAGAATTGCACGCTGGAATAAACCTTCCGCGGGCTTTGATACAAGCAGGCATCCTACAGTCCCCCCACCTGCAGATTCACCGAAAATTGTGACGTTTTCCGGGTCTCCTCCGAATGCGGAGATATTTTCCTTAATCCATTTCAGTGCTTCAATCACATCAAGAACACCAAGATATCCGGAATCAGGGAACTCCTCTCCCCCCTCGACACGGCTAAAATCAATATACCCGAGGAGATTTACACGATAGTTGACGCTTACAAGAATCAGATTCTCATGAGCTGCTGTAAGGTACTGTCCGCTGTACTGCGAATCAGCACTTCCTCCAAAGGCGTAGCTTCCTCCGTGAATAAAGACCATGACTGGTTTCTTATCCCCGTCCATATTCTTTGTCCAGAGGTCCAGGGTCAGGCAGGCCTCACTCTGTTCGCGTAAACTCGTCTTTTCAGCACCGCTTTTTGACTGGACTGCTGATGGCCCGAAATCAACAGCTTCAAAAACTTCATTGCTTGGTTCTGCCGGCTGCGGGGCCTTCCATCTGAGGTCTCCCACCGGCTGTTTGGCAAACGGAATGCCTTTGAAGGTAACGACCCCTGTTTCATCTTCATGTGTTCCGACGAATATGCCGTTTGTACATACGGCAACCGGTCTGTCATCAGTGGTCTATGACTTCTCCTGTGTCACACATCCTGCGGATATGATAACCAAAGCCAACAGAACACCCGTGAGGAGAACTGCTATGAATTTCCTGTTTCCTGTCATTGAATATACTGTTTGTACTTTTAATTTATTTATCCGTATTCATTATATCTGTGAGAACACGTCTAAAAGAGTTTTCTCCCCTGTGTTGGACAGGAACAAAAAAGAAATTCAAATGCAGAAACAGGAAATAAACCATATTCATCCGGTTCCAGAGCGTCTTCGGAAACATGCCGTCTTAGAAGAGCGGCAGTTTTTTCACCTCGGAAATATGGTCCGTTAACTGTGTCGGGATACACGATTCCCGTATCCCCCCGGTTAAAAAAATAAATTGGATTAGATCTGGATTATGCTTTTTGCGGCATTGGGAAGAGTTCATCGATGAGCGGCATCAGCAGTTTTCTTTGTTCACTCTTCGGGTCGTTTACAACCGAAAGCGAACTGTCATTTCCGACAAACATCGTCGCACGTTTCTCTATAGTGTATTCCGGCCATTCAAACCCTTCAATACTCGGGTCTCCGGTCTTTGCAAAGTTAATCCACATCGATGAAATCTTATCTGCAAGTACCGGGTCAACAGTATTTCCGGCACCTATTGTAAGCCTGGAGTTGAAAACATACGGCAGCTCAGCGGCGTGTCCGGAACCGAGATGTGGTTTTGCGGAGTCTTTCTTGCCGAATAAATACATGTATGTTTTCCCGCTCCCGTTTGCGGCGATATGTGACTCTGCAGTCTTAATCGCAGGAAGGCGGAAACCAAACTCGCTGAACAGTTCGCTTTTCTCCCAGATTCCGGGGTATTGCTCTGAATACTTTTCCGGTGGAAGAGTGGTAGTTCTGAAGAATGTTTCAACAATATTCTTTGCCTTTACAGAATTTTCCGATAGTGCGTCTGTCGGTTCTGATATAAATTTATAATATTTTGAAATTTTTTCATCATCAGTCTCAGCAAACATGCTGTTGACAAAGTATCTCGTTTCATCAGTATTTGTCCCTACGAGTACATCAACATCTTTTGACACTCCATTCGCAATAGCCAGATAGGGATTTTCCGGAATCGGAGTTCCAACCCCGCGCAATGGGTGTGTATTCTTCATAACCAGATAGGTTTCTAATTCTGCCGCCAGCTTTTCCAGACCATTGTTCGGCTTCATCGGGTGAGGAGAATCGATTGGGATGCCGGAATCTGTCAGCATTGCCTCTTTAAGTTCATCTTCAGAGAGTGCCATCAAGTCATCCATGTTTTCTGACCCGGTTACTTTCAGCAGACATTCGGCTTTTTTCATACGTTTCTGGTCATCCCGGGTGGATGTAAACGCTGCATCTCCTGATTCAAGAATTGCACGGTGGAATAATCCTTTGGCATCTTCACAGGAGAGGAGAATTCCGCACATGCCGGCACCTGCGGATTCTCCGAAGATAGTAACATTCTTTGGATCTCCTCCGAATGCGACGATATTTTCCTGAATCCATTCCAGTGCTGTGATTACATCAAGCAATCCCAGATATGGTGCATCCGGAAACTCTTCTCCGCCTTCAACCCCGGAAAAGTCAATGAACCCCATCGTGTTTAGACGATAGTTAATTGTAACAACGATGATATCATCATCTTTAGCTGCCAGATACTGACCATTGTACATCGGGTCTGCGGAACCGCCTGCAAAATACCCTCCGCCGTGGATAAATACCATTACCGCTTTTCCAGGGTTTTCGAGATTCTTTGTCCAGACATTTAAGGTAAGGCAATCCTCACCCTGTGGATTGAGGCTTGCAGGCTCTCCTTCGATTTCCACCTGAAGAACCGTATGTCCCAACTTTGTTGCCTCGTGCGTAGAGTCTTCAATCAGTGTCAGAATCTGTGCAGCATTATCAAAATCCCCTAATGGATCATCTGAAAATTCTGTTGCTTCAAACGTGTCAAGCAGGGTTTCCGGTTTTTGCGGAGCCTTCCATCTGAGGTCTCCTACAGGCTGTTTGGCAAACGGAATGCCTTTGAAGGTAACGACCCCTGTTTCATCTTCATGTGTTCCGATGAATGTGCCGTTTGTACATACGGCAACCGGTCTGTCATCTGTAGTCTGTGACTGCTCCTGTGTCACACATCCTGCGGATATGATAACCAAAGTTAGCAGAACACCCGTGAGGAGAACTGCTATGAATTTCTTGTTTCCTATCATTGAATATATTGGTTGTTCTTTAATTTATTTATCGGTATTCATTATCTCTGTGAGAACATGTCTAAAAGAATTCTCTCTACCGTGTAGGACAGGAACAAAAAAGAAATTCAAATGCAGAAACAGGAAATTTTCCGGAAACATACCGTCTTAAAAGAGCGGCAGTTTCTTTACTTCGGAGAATGTGGCAACAGCAAGATAAATAGCAAGTAACGCACAGGCCCCAGATATTATTATGTCAGCGCTTTTTAGTCCTACCTCACCAAGATAATTGAGATAAGAGAGCATCATAGAAAATGAAGAGAAGATTGTAAGCGGTGACGGGAGAAGTCTGGAATATTTCCGCAGAACGGCCATCACACCGATGATGAGCAGAGCAAAGACCGCTATATAATATAAGTAGCCATCTCCAATATTGTCAAGCCAGAACGCGAAGGCAATCCCGATGAACAAGGTCGGGGTGAACCGCATTTTTCCGATAAATAAGAGAAGAATGCCGCAGAGGAATAGCATTAAAATAAGATATACATGGATTGGAACCATTGTCTCACTAACAAGCATTTCGGGTTTGACAAGACCGCAAACCAAATCCATAGATATGTACATAGCAATAAATAGATACCCAAGCATCTGACCCCCGGTTGCTATGGTTGCTTCCCCGTCTTTAATGAGGTATTTTGTAAACGGCAGGCTGTGTTTATCTGATGAACATGCTATAGTAATATAAATGAGGAGGAGCGTAAACAGGAGGATGACTATGATTGTAATGGGGACAAGCACCCCGTTTGTCGGGATAATCCAAAGCAGGGTTACTGTGCCAATTGCCACAGAAATTCCTGCATAGACATATTTCACCCTGTCTTTTGATAGCAGCAATATCGCGGCGAACACAAATGAAAATGCACAGAAAACACCCAATATGATAAGGTTATCCGGTAGAAGAGCATATCCGAAAATCTGTGCTGATGTGAAGACGAACGTTGAGGCGGCAATGGCTCTTTTGCGCAGTATAAACAGCAGTATGCCGCAAACCAGAAGAAAAAGACCCATTATTATTAGCGGCTTAAATATTATAAGTTCAGGTTCAAGGGGGATAATCGCATTCGACATCATGTACGTATCAATCATCATATGAACAAAAAATGCCGCAATGGCAAGGAAACCAAAGGCAGTAATATAATTCCTTGAGTCTCTCTTTGTGATTTCACTCATGCCCGCAAGAAGACTTGATTCATCGGATACATGTGGAATCACCTCTTCTCCCTCAACTGCGATATCCTTATTTCTGGTAATTGCAAAGAACAGACCAGGGATTATGAGAAGCAGTGCTGCACCAAATGCCAGATTCGGAATCTCCGAGAATATAATAATGGATGCTATAATTCCCAGTAACGGGTGAATCCCGGAGATTGCTCCTGTTTTTGCAGCACCCAGCTTCCTCTGGGCGTAGAGAGTGAACAGGAATCCAAGACCGCTGGTGAGGAAGCCTATTACCATCATGAAGACGATTGTTGAAAGAGAGGGGAGTGTTGACCCGAAGAACGGCATCAGGGCAAATGACAGCAGAGTAACTCCGAATGCCTTAACAATCGAGGTTTCAACAGGGTTGCGGTTAGAGACCTTTTTCATAATGTTATTTGCAAAACCATAACAAAGAGTCCCCCCCACGATTAAAAGAGCCCCTGGCGTCAGAGAGAATGCTGTGATGTCTCCGATTGAGAGAATCATTACACCTAACGTAATGAACACTATGGCAATCCAGAGCCGCTTTGAAATCTTTTCCTTAAAAATAAAAAACGCGAGAAGTGCGGTTGCAACGAGGGTAAAATTATTGAGAACAACCACGGTCGTAGCGGTTGTAGATAGCAGACCGAAGTTAACCAGAAGGGCAGCTACTGTTCCTGCAAGTATAATGAGGATAAGAAGCGGAGTGTCTTTTTTCTGCAAGTGGCGTTCTCTGTCCATCAGAGGTGTTTTTCTCCCGAAGACAGCAATCAGAGCCATTCCAATCAGCATCCCGAGATGTATGAATGCAGATGTTGATACTGCATCACACTGCTCCATCATTAGCTTTGCCAACGGAGTCTTTAATGCTGTGCACACTGCTGCAAGTAATGCAAAGGCAACGGCAATAACGTAAGCATTTTTCGGGATGCGGCTGAAAATCATATAGATTTCTTTATTATTTATTATTTCTCGATATTTAATTTATCCATATTAATTCATCAATAATCAGGGGTTTGCTTCATTCAATGGAAAACAAGGTTCTGCTGCAAGCATCCGAAGTTGTTATCTGCGGTCTGCAGTATATCCAAATCCCTTTGCCGGTCCTGCGGACGTATCGGATATATCGGGGAATCTTACCGGAACTGGTTTGGA
>JAGHSU010000155.1 GCA_018065685.1 Candidatus Methanocorpusculum equi
TGGACGACAACTATGTCATGTTCGCGTGCAAACTCCACGGTCTCGTTGAAAAATGACATCGGGGCCACTGCTCCTGTCGGATTGTTCGGGTATCCGATGAAGAGGAGTTTTGCATTTTTGAGAACATCCTTTGGAATCGCATCATAGTCCGGGAGGAAGTTGTTCTCTTCCAGAAGAGGCATGATGTGGGTTTTTCCCTCGGCAAAGAGGGTTGATGTTTTGTAAACCGGGTATCCCGGGTCTGAGGCTAAGACATACTCTCCCGGATTTACGAACGCTTCGGGGATATGTGCGATACCCTCTTTCGAGCCGATTAAGGCGATGACCTCTTTGTCGGGGTCAAGGGTGACATTAAACCGTGTCTTATACCAGTCTGCAACCGCTTTACGGTACTCACGCATACCGAGGTAGTCAGGGTAGTGGTGGTTTTCAGGATTTTTTGCCGCAGCGCACAAGGCATCGACGATATGCTGCGGGGTCGGAAGATCCGGGTCTCCTACACCGAGGTCGATTAGGTCGACACCTTTTGCACGCAGGTCTGCTTTTATTTTGTCAATCCGTGCGAAAAGGTACGGAGGCAGGTTATTCAAACGCTCTGCTGGTTTCATAATTATATATTATATTGGTTCTTATGGGATTAATGAATAATTGTTTGAGTGCAGCAGACGGTGCAGCAGACGACCGTCAGGAACCTGGGCCGGGTTTACGTTTTTTATCCTTCACCAGGGCGCAGAGCACCACTGCCGCTGCCGAAAGACCTGCTGCAGCAAACATTGCCCCTGTAAATCCTGAAGCAAAGACATCCTGCGACAAATCCGCAAAGGATGCGACAACACCCTTGTCTGTCGTCATGAACGTAAATATCGAGGCAAAAAACGCAGTTCCTATAACAGCTCCCATGTAAATGCAGGTCATAATAAATGTCGACCCCATCTCCTTGTCTGCTTTGGGAAGGTGATCCACAATCTGTCCGGAGACCGGGCTGCTGGACATCGCAATTGAAACCCCCGAGCAGATGAGTGTCAGAATGAACGGGAGAATCCCGATTTCCGGGTGCAGGATGGCAAGAACAGCGGAAACGGCGGTAAGAATAATACAGGATACCGTACAGAAAATGCGTCTCCCGTGTGTGTCGGACCATCTCCCGAACGGCACACTTAAAATTGCGGTAACAAGGGGGGATACCAGCATCAGAAGGCCGCAGAGAAATGCCTCCATTCCGAACTGGTTCGTGAAGTAAAACGGCAGAAGATAGAGCTGTCCTGCGATGACCACCTGAATAATCAGAAATGCAGTAAACATCGCTGAAACCTCTCTCACTTTGAAGATGCGGAGGTTAAAGAGCGGGTGTTCTTTTCTTAAGGAGAGGACTGCAAACAGAACAAATGCCGCAATACAGAAGATTCCCGCTATGATTATCTGTGGGTCGAAAAGTCCCAGGTGCGGAAGAAGCTCCAGAACGTATGTTAAAGATACCATTGCCGCAAAAATCAGGATTGCCCCCGTTACATCAAAGCGATGTTCTGCAGGTTCCGGCGTTCCGCGCGGAATGATGCGCAGTGCATAAATTATAGCGATGATTCCTATCGGGATGTTTATCCAGAAGATCCAGTGCCAGGAAAGAAAATTGGTGATGACTCCCCCAAGTGCGGGGCCGAAGGTAAACCCGATGGAAGATGCTGCGGTAATGACGCCGAATGAAAGCCCGAGAATCTGTGTCGGGAGGTGTTTGACACAGATAATCGGTGTGCAGGCAACAAGCATGGAGGCACCGAGACCCTGCAGAACACGTGCTGCTATCATAACACCAAGAGAGGGTGCGAGTCCGCAGAAAAGGGATGATACGGTAAATACGGTAAACCCGATGATGAATATTTTTTTGATGTGTCCGAGTGATGCAATCCTTCCAAAGATTAAGACCGTTCCTGCAACCATTAACAGATATGCGACAGATATCCATGAGATTGTCCCTGTATCTGTCCCGAATGCTTCCGCGAGGACGGGCAGTGCGACATTTACAATCGAACCATCGAGTCCGTCCATCAGACAGGCG
>JAGHSU010000033.1 GCA_018065685.1 Candidatus Methanocorpusculum equi
GAGATGGAACAGTATCAATCTGGTTCTGCGAATCGCATGCGGAAATGTGATTGGAGCAGTTCTGCCACTCCTTATCCCTCAGGCAGAGGGAATAGGAATCCTCGGAACACTGTTCGTCGGCGCCTTAAAAGCAATTGCACCTGTCCTGGTTTTCGTTCTCGTTATTTCCGCACTGTCCCGTGGAAAAGCAAACAAAGGATCAATCGGCAGGATTGTGGTTTTGTACGTTATCGGAACTCTTGCAGCAGCAACTGCCGTAGTTGTGTTTGCCTTCTTCCCGGTAGCACTCCCGCTTACCGGTGTTGAAGCAGCAGACTTTACAGGTCCTGCCAGTCTGATGGAAGAAATAACAGACCTCATCACAAACATCATTACAAACCCGATTCAGGCAGTTGTAAATGGTCACTTCCTTGGTATTCTCTTCTGGGCTGTCATCTTCGGATTTGCCTTCCGTAAAGCCAGCAGTAATACAAAAGACTTTATCAAAGAAGTTGCCGACATGGTTTCAAAGGTTGTCAAATGGGTTGTATCCTTTGCACCGTTCGGTATTCTTGGTCTCGTTTTCGCAGCAGTAAGTACCAGCGGTCTTGGTATCTTCATTGATTACGGTATGCTTATTCTTGTTCTTGTGGCAACAATGGCGGCTGTTATCTTTATCATCAACCCGATTATTGTCTTTACCCAGATTCATCAGAACCCGTATCCGCTGCTGTTCAAATGCCTGAAGGTTTCCTTTATCCCGGCATTCTTCACCAGAAGTTCCGCAGCAAACATCCCGATTAACCTGGATTTGTGTAAGTCCTTAAAACTCAATGAAAATACTTACTCAACCACAATCCCGTTAGAGGCAACAATTAACATGGCAGGAGCGGCAATTACGATTTCCGTAATGACACTTGCCTGTGCATACACACTTGGGATTGCAATCCCCATCTATCTGCAGGTTCTGCTCTGTTTCGTTGCGGCACTTGCAGCATGCGGAGCATCCGGAGTTGCAGGAGGTTCTCTTCTCTTAATCCCGGTCGCCTGTTCTCTCTTCGGAATTCCTCCAGAAATCTCAATGCAGGTCGTCGGAATCGGATTCATCATTGGTGTTATTCAGGACTCCATGGAGACCGGTCTGAACTCCTCAACAGATGCACTCTTTACCGCAGCTGTCGAGTTCCGTGAGATGAAAAAAGCAGGAAAACCCATTTCGCTGAAAACAGCGGAATAATTTCCTTAAACTTTTTCTCACGTATTCTGAAACTTTTCTTCTCCTTTTCTCTGCGTACTATCAGTGTCAGAAACTACTTAAGTGATAAACAGATAATATCAGATATGAACTGTCCGTCATGCGGCAAGGAAATGAAAAAAAAGGGTATCTGTTTACGACAAAAGACGGTGCATTCAGCTTTGCAGCGGAAGTTCCGGGTGTTTTTTCCAACGCGAAAAACGCTGAAGGGTATATTCAGATTACTCCTCTGAAAGCAGGACGCCGTATCAGCCTGGAAGCATACTGCTGTGAAGAGTGCAGAGAGCTTGTTGTTAAGTATTAACGGGTGAATTCTGCAGCAGCATTTGCAGCATTATCTGCATACAACACTCATTACGAGTGCAAAAACAGCGAGCAGAATAACAATAAGCCCGATTCCAAGTATAAGCCAGTCTCTGCCGCGTATCTTTCTCATGTGAAAAACTCCCTTTCTTATCTCTTTTAAAAAGAATAAATATCTTTAGGTTTGTTCCAGCATCTCGCGGACTGCAGCTGCCAGCATATTTATCTCGGACTCGGTGTTGTAAAAGGCAGGTGTCGCACGGATGGTGCCGGATACTGCCCCGAGTCTTCGCATCAGCGGCTCGGCACAGTGCATTCCGGAACGAACTGCGATTCCATACTCCTCATCGAGCACCGTTGCCGCCTCGTGCGGGGAGATTCCGTCAAGGGTAAATGAAACAGCACCAATTCTCGCCGTCTCGTCCTTCGCGCAGAACAGATGCACGCCTTCTATCTTTTCAAGGGCGCTGATTAAGAGCGCAGTAAGTTTTCTCTCACGTGCCTCAACAACATCCATCCCGATTGCAGAAAGATAGTCTGCAGCGGCCCCAAATCCGATGCCTCCCGAGATGTTCGGCGTCCCGGATTCAAACTTTGCATATCTTTTGATTGGCACATAACTGTCGTCTGAAACGCTTTCAACCATCCCTCCGCCTAAAATCAGCGGCTCAAGATTATCCTCCTTTATCCAGAGCGCTCCGGTTCCCGTGGGTGCAAGCATCTTGTGTCCGGAAAATGCCATGTAGTCACAGCCAAGTGCTTCCACATCGACCTTCATCTTCGGAACGGACTGTGCGGCATCCACACAGAGTTTTGCGCCGTGCCGGTGACAGAGGTCTGAGATTTCGCGGACGGGATTGACGGTTCCTGTCACATTCGAGACATGGCAGACGGTCACCAGTTTCACGTTTCCTTCATCAAGGATACGGGTGAGTTCATCCATGTCAAGCGATAAATCCTCACGGAGCCCGATAGTCCTCAGAGTGACACCAATGTTTTTCAGTGCACGCCAGGGAAGCGTGTTTGAGTGGTGCTCCAGGATGGTGTTTACGACCACGTCACCTGCGGTAAAGGGGAAGCCGTGTGCCACAATATTAAGCGCCTCGGTGGAGTTTTTCGTAAACACAAGCGTTCCTGCGCTTCCGTTGATGAACTCTGCGACCTTTTTGTGCGCATGCCAGTACTTCTGCGTTGCAATCCGCGTTAAGCGGTGAACACCGCGGCCCACGTTCGAACGGCATATGGTATCAAACGCGTACGCGGCATCGATGACCTGTTTCGGGGAGAATGCCGTAGCACCGCTGTCGAGGTAGATGATATCGCCTATCATCGGGAAGTCCGCGCGAATCTGTTCAACATCAAAACCATCCGGCGGATTCACGTCGGATGCGATAGTTTCTGCACTGCTTATATTGGCACTGCTTATATTGGCTTTCATTTCTGTATTCACACTCACGGATTCAGCGTTTTGTCCGCTGTTCTGCGGTTTTTTGGTCTGTTCTGTTTTGGTCTGCTCTGCAGTTTCCTGCATTGATGCGGCAGGTGCGCTGTCATCTACAATATCCCCTCTCTGGTGTTCGGGCATGAGAGAGGCAACTGAAGCAGGGGTGCTCCGCCTGATTGGCTGCTCACTCAGGTCAAGACCGCGCTCTTTTATGAGCTCCTGCATCTTCGGCGGAAGCTCCTTCCACCGCCAGAGACCCCAGGAGATAAACTCCTCCGGAAGACCGCGCTCTTGAGCCCAGCGGCGCAGAAACTCGTCCCAGCGTTCCGCCATATCATGGTGCGTCCGCTGCATGGTCTCAAACTCGGACTCAAGCATCGCAGGACAAAGATAGCATCCGATCCGCTCATATCCTATCTCATACAGGGGATTATAGGGAATCTCCTTCAGCCAGAGATAGCAGAAGACATCCAGAGCCCGCCAGGAACGGATAGGCGAGATGTTTAACTGCAGCGGATTTTTCGGATTTTGCGTCACCGCCTCAAGCTCCGCACGGTTCCAGGACTCGTACCAGCGGTTTCCCTGCACGGTAAGACAAGGACCTGTTTCATTTAAGTGAATCTTTACCGGATTGAGCTTTAAGAGCTTGCAGCACCAGCGGTGGTCTTTTGCCGGAGGTCCTGCTTTTTCCACCGCCTGCCAGAAGTTTCCGGCACGTTCGATGAACTCCACATTCTGTGCCTTTACGAATGCGATTGTATCAGGGAATTCAAGTCCGGTGTCGATAAAAAATGCCTTGGTAACCCCTGCTTTCTGCGCAATGTTCCAGACTGCGGTGCTGTCCTTTCCTCCGGAAAACGAACAGTTAGTCTCCGGGCGAAGCGTCAGATTCTGCCTGATTTCACGCACCGCGGTCCGTTCCATGTTTTTGATATGGAATGCGTTTTTCGCGGTAAACTCGCTCCAGTCAGGGTCCGGGAGATGTTTTGCCTCGGGGAGGGCGCCAAGCTCCTTAATCTTTAAGGAGGTACCTTTCAGAATCCCGGTCCCCCATTTTGATTTGTATCTGACTATGACCACACCGTCATCCATGTTCTGCGGGCGAACCGTTATCCGTTTCCCGCCAAGCCGTCCTTCTGGGACTTCATCCGCCGCGTCTTCCAGACGGACGATACCTTTGTCCGCATCTTTTGCAAGATAGGGGAGCGCCTCCGCTTCTATATCAAATGCGTACTTTCTGCTGACCGGGTCAAACGAAAACCATGCAAACCGCACGCCGTTTGCGATAACAAGGTCACGCCGGTCAAGACCGCCTGCCTTGTTGAGCACCACAATCCGGGGAAGAGAGACCTTCTCCCCAAAGCGCTCCCGCATGGTCTTTACAATGAGGTCATAATCTGCTTTGAGGGCGGGGCGCACATCAAACGGCTGCTGCAGGTCGATTTTGATAGAGGAAGCGTCACACGCGCAGGTTTTTGCAAGGAGCGGGATATTGCATTTTGGACACCAGAAAAGCTGTTTCTGAAGTTTTGCATGAATACTGTCTTTTCTGGTGAGTTCATTTCCAAGCGACTTTGGTGCGGTTTTCCGCGGGGGTTTATCTCCTGCGGTATTCCCGCGCTGCTTACGGTACGGAGCATGCGCTGCCGGTTTTCCAAAGCGGCCGTTCCCGGAACGGTTGTTTCCGGAGCGGCTGCTTTTATCCGTATGGCGGTATTTCGGGGGTTTATATTCGTGAGGCAAAGCTGCTTATTATATTGGTTGTATTCCGGTTTAAAGGATGTGTCATTGAGTGGACAGGAAAAGAGACCCTCGGTTGTAATATAGGGAATCCATACTGCCACCTTTATATAATATGAGCGACCATAGTAAGTCATTTAAGGAGTTGAAACACAATGTTATCAGACATTGAAATCGCCCAGCAGGCGAAGATAAAAAAGATTACCGAAGTTGCGGCATCTCTGGACATCGCAGCTGACGAAATCGAGTTATACGGAAGCTACAAGGCAAAAATCTCCGATGAACTCGAAAAACGCTTATCGAAGAACAAAGACGGAAAACTCATTCTCGTAACCGCCATTAACCCGACTCCCGCAGGCGAAGGAAAGAGCACCACCTCCGTGGGTCTTGCAGAAGCCATGCCGAAGATTGGCAAAAAGGCAATGCTTGCCTTACGTGAGCCGTCCTTAGGCCCTGTCTTCGGTGTGAAGGGAGGAGCTGCAGGCGGAGGATACGCACAGGT
>JAGHSU010000098.1 GCA_018065685.1 Candidatus Methanocorpusculum equi
CGTCTCCATCGGAACACAGACAGGCCTCAAACAGATGCTCATCATCTACCCCACAGAAGCCTCCCGCAGTGCCTGGATGATAGAACTGAAAAACAAACTCCCGAGACGCGCCCCGCCCGCACCGCAGGATGCCGCCGTCTCAAAATCCCGCATCGGAACATTCACTCCGGCGACAAACGAAAGGACAATCATCACAACCCCCGGAGTCCACATCAAAAACCGCCTCGTCGTCCTCCACCTCACAAACACCCGCTTCGTCATCGACTCCGTAAACGGCGTCATAGGAGAGTTTGCAGTATCCACCTTAAGCCGTGCAGTCCGGATGGCAAGTGAACTCGGAGAACCCGGAATCTCCTTAACAATCGCCTCCCCCGCAGGAGAACGCGAAATGCACCTCATCTTCCCCTCAATGAACGACCGTGAGGCCTGGATGGACTCCCTCCAGCAGTTCATCCCCGACGAAGCACCGGGATACGGGGCTGCCGGATACGGTGCAGGATATGGAGCAGGATACGGAGCTGCCGGATACACCTCATCATCCGGAGGGCAGCAGTACACCGTAACCCAGGTAAAGCCCCGCGCCCCTGCAAACACACAGATGATTGAATGCCCGAACTGCGGAGCGCAGAACCCCGCATCCGAAGCATTCTGTGCGCTCTGCGGAAGCGCCCTCCACGGAGGATACAGAGTCCCCCCGTCGGAATATGCAGGAAAAGCAAACCACAGAAATACACGCGAAGAAGACACCTCATGGCCTCCGCGGGGCGCACACGTCCGCAGGGAGAAAGCCCCGCAGCAGGAGTACGACGGAGACCTCTTCGGATTCGTCACCCGTCCGACAGAGGCGTTTGCATACCATGCCCATGAAAGCCCGAAAGAAGCGTTCCTGCCGTTCCTTCTCTTCGGCGCCATCTGGGCAGTGATTGCCGGAATATGTATCACCTACCTTCTCCCGGCAGTCGCAGACCTCGACCCGCTGGAGTTTCCGATATTTACGGCCCTTCAGGAGGATGTGCTTCTCTTAATTGTCTTTATCATAGTCCTGCTGGTAATCTGGCTGATTGCACTGCTGCTGCATGCGGTTATAACTGCGGTTGCGGCCCGTCTGTTCAGCCCGTCTGCCAGAGTATCTGAAGGGATTGCCATTACACTGAGAAGCTCGCTTCCGTTCGCGCTTGTCGGGTGGATTCCGATTATCGGAATGTTTGCGGCAAGTATCTGGACTGCAGTAAATGCCGCGATCGGTTTGAAAACAACACAGAATACATCGAATGCAGGGGCTGCGGTTTCTGCGGTTGTCGGTGTAATTCTTGTGTATTTATTATTATTCTTTATCGGAGGAGGATTTGAATGAAAATAAAAATGTCTGAGAAGAAAAGCATGAAAGGAATGAAATGGATTATTGTACTGCTCGCACTGTTTCTGGTAGCGGGAGTGTTTGTGGGAGCTGCGGGGGCAGGAGTGGGTGATGGTACAGGCACTGGAGGCAGTGATAGTGGAGGAGAAACTGGAGGCAGTGGAAGTGGAGAAGAAACTACAAAATATAGTGTGACATACAGCTATGGGGGTACCACCCCCACTGATGCTCCCGAAGTTCCAACGGAATCAGAGCATGCTGCAGGAGAAACAGTGACTGTCAAATCGAATCCTGAGTCAGTGGAAGGTTATACTTTCAGTGGTTGGAGTACAAGTGATGCTACAGTTGAGAATGGGAAGTTCGAAATGCCTGCGAAAAATGTCACTCTGACAGGAACTTGGACTGTAGATCCTTCAGTTCTCAAAAGTATCGCAGTATCAATCGCAGCTCCGGCAGTTGGCGGGGGGAAACCGGCACCAACTATCAATACTTCGGGAGTTACCGCTGGAACCCCTTCGTGGACCGGGACCTTTGATGATAATAATAAATTTAAAGCAGGAGAATCGTACTCTGTGAGCATTCCTGCAACAGCTGATACAGGCAAGACTTTCGTCTCCACCCTGACAAAAGATGATGTCACAACGACAAATGGAACAGTTAAATCTGCAACCCTCGCCGAAAATAGTGTTACAATAGTAATCGAATTCGGAACACTCACAAATTCGATTACATCCGTTACCCTTCCTTTGACAGCCCCTGCAAAAGATCAGACAGCTGCTACAACAATCACGTCAGATACTGCCGGGGTAAATTCCGCGACGGTCTCATGGAGCCCCTCTCTCTCTTCCGGTAAATTTGCACAGTCTACCGAATACACTGCAACAATTACTGTCACCACCTCCGCAGGATATGAATTTGGCGGGACAGGTGGTAAACCATCAGTAACATTGTCTGGTTCATCTATTCCTGCAGGTGAAGTATCTCTATCTGCGGATAAAAAGACAATGACCGTCACCCACAAATACCCGTCGACATATCCTGTCGTAATATCAGCCGTTGCTCTCAGCATCCCTAAAAACCCGGTTGGGGATGAGAATGGCCCTAATCTGACGATTGCCAGTACGGATCCAAACAAAGACAACCTTGACATAATAACCACCACCTGGAAGAAAAGCGACGGGACCACAGTTACCAAACTTGATTACAATACAGAATATACCGCAAACGTTGAAATCTCGGTAAAATCAGCAAAGACATCAGAATGTACGTTCGCATCATCTGTCACCGTTACCAAGCCTAATCAGACAACGGACACTTCGAAGACAGAATCTGTCACCCTGTCAAATGGAAAGCTCTCACTCTCCATCAAGTTCAAGACCGGCATTGACAACGAGATTGACACCGTTTCCCTGACCATGACAGCCCCTGCCTCAGGAACCGCCGTCTCAATCCAACCTTCCCTCGTCAAACCGGAAACTTCCGCAAAATACAGTGTAGACTCCCTCAAATGGTACCTTGGATCAACAGAACTGACCTCCGGCACATTTGAACCCGGGAAAAAATACACCGCAAAAATCGTCCTCAAAACAACAGATGACTATGTCTTCAACTCCGGAATCAAAAAAGCTGATGTAAAAGTGAACTCAAATACAGTGGATGAAGACCCCTCGCTCACCGACAGTTACAAAACCTTATCCCTGAAATACACCTTCTCCGAAACAGCAAAACCAACCATCACCTTATCTGCAGATCCATCAAGTCCGAAAATCCCGGTAGGGGGTTCACAGGTATCCGTAAATCTCCGCTACACAATTACCGGAAGCTATGCATCAGGTTCCATCAGTTTCGGGGACAACTCGGGAACAACGCCTCTTTCCGCCTCCGGTTCCGGAACTTTGACCCACAGCTACTCAAAAACCGATACATACACAGTTAAGGCAACGGTCTATGATAAATCCGGAGTGGAACTTGCCTCCAGAACACTCTCCCTTCCTGTCGGAAAGGACACCCTGACCGCAGGATTTACCGCAACCCCTGCAAGCGACAACCCGCAGAAAATCTCATTTGCCGGAACAACAGCCGGAAACGTTACATGGGAATGGGACTTAGGCGACGGAACAAAGACGAATGAAAAATCATTCACCCACATCTACAAAAAAGCAAAAGACTACACCGTAACCCTGACCGTCTACAGCGGGGGACTCTCCAACACCATCTCAAAGACCGTGACTGTTGCAAAAGGCACCGGAAGCGGCGGCGACGGTGAGCCGTTCCTCATCATCGGAGACACCGAAGTCCCCTCGCCCCTCGACATCATAGCAGAGTTCATCCGCCTGCTCCTAAGCCTCTTCAACTTCGAAGAACACCCCCTCTTCCCTGACCTGGGAGGAGAATAAACTCCTCTTCACACCCCTCTTAATCCCTCTTTTTTACACACCGTCTCTGGAGAACAAACCGGTTGCTTCATTATGCTGCAAAACAGAAAACATACATGACAACCATGAAAAACGCAAAAAGAACAAAACTGCTCACTGCAGGCCTTCTCACGGCAGCAGTCCTCGTACTCGCTGTCGTCTCTGCAGGGTGCGTCAGTGCCCCGCAGAACCAGGGTGAGCAGAACATCGACTTTCTGTCACTGGAAACCTCAGTCCTCGTCAACGTGGAAAAAACAGGAACAACCTACAACATCGGAGACACCGCAGAACTCCTCTTCCCCGGAAACCCCTCACGGGGAATCGTATGGGAAGTAGCAGAATGTCCTGACGGTATCACGATAGAAGAAGGACTGTTCATCCCCGCAGACCCGCAAAACCCTGACGGCTCCGGAACCCAGACCTTCATCATCACCGCACTAAAGGAAGGAGACCATGACTTCGTCCTCGTAAACCCTGCAGTCGATGGAACGTATGCTGACTCAATGCAGGTCAGAAAAACCGGTGACGAACCGATGAACCCCCGCAGCGTATTTGCAATTATGCAGCAGAAAGACAGTGTCACCCGCACAGGTCAGGCATATGCAATCTCCATCGCCGGAAAGCCATCCGAAGGATACACCTGGGAAACACAAAAAACCGAAGGGCTCCTCATCTCCGAACCGGAATTCATCCCCGATGGTGATATGGTGGATATCACCGGGGCAGATGGACACTTCCTCTGGAATGTAACCTCACTCACCCCCGGAGAGTATCACTTCGTTGCTCTGCTGATGCATGAAGGTGAGAAAGAACCGGTAGGAAGCGTCGTCGTTCCGGTTATTTTCAAGGAGAGTTCTGCGTAACAGCAGGATTCTTTTATTTTTTTATTATAGGGTTTTTATTAATAATAGAATTCCGGAAAACCCCTGTTCACTCCGTATCCAAAACCCCGGGAATCCACACGCGCCGCAGCTCCGCAACTGCGGAGCACACTTCATCCGCATCAAACACCGCCTCACACCCTCCTTCAAACACCCCTGCATCCGCTAAAATCTTCCCGTCGGGCGAACATATCAGACTTCGTCCGCAGTAATCGGTCCCTGTTGCCGCATCATACCCGATGGTGCAGCACCCGGCAATATAACATCTGTTCTCCATAGCACGTGCCCGAAGCAAAAGCTCCCAGTCCGCGATGCGGGCTGCAGGCCATGCTGTCTGCACAATCACGCATTCACACCCCATCCGCAGATACTCGCGGAAGAGTTCAGGAAACCGCAGATCAAAACAGACCGCACACCCGAACCTGATGCCGCCGAATGAAAAGACCGCGGGACTTTTCCCCGGAGAGAAATGCGCATCCTCCCCCGCAGGGGAAAAGAGATGAATCTTATGATACCGGGCTAAGGTCTCCCCCTCGGGAGAGACTGCAAAGAAGGTATTAAAGGGCTTCCCTTCTCCCGCTCCATCCTCCGTCACCTTCTCTGCTCCCTCTGCAGAAGGCATCTCCAGATATGACCCGATGAGACACTTATGGTACTTTACCGCAAGGGAACGCCACATCCCGCAAACCTGCTCCCCGTCATATCCAAAAGCACTGCACGGGACAGCCCGCCACCCGCAGGCGTACTGCTCGGGAAAAATAATCATATCAGCATCCGACCCCGCAATAAACTCTTCCGCCCGCTCAAACGCCGCCGCCGGGTCGTCATAAATCTGCGGAATCTGTGCGCAGCAGAGCTTCACGCCGTATCCTCCGGACGGGAGACGTTTCGTCCGCTCCCCGCTCCCTTTTCATCACCATCAGCCTCCTCAATCTCAAATAGCGAAAGCGGCACATCCCGCAGGGCAGACCCGATGACACGAAGCGCAATCTTTTCCGCATGCTCCGGTGAGTTTGCATCAAACACCCGCATCGACAAAAGAAGCCCCACAAGAGCGGTCCGGGCAGCCACAGTCGCGGTTGTAATCTCACGCCCGCAGTGGGGGCAGGGGCTGTTTAACACATCCACATCCACAAACTTTGCAGACGGGTGAAGCCTCTTCCCGCATTCACTGACGGCGATACCTACCGCATCCGCAGCTGATGCGACATCACGGACAATCCACGCCGCTTCGAGGGTAACACGAAAATCAGACATTGCTGTAATTCTATTGGTTATAAAATAAGATAATAGTTCGGATTGAACATCGGAAGAGAGCGGATACCAAAAAGAAAAAGAGAGGCGAAAAAAAGAGTCGGAATTTTCAGAGATGAATCCCGAAGAGAGCCAGAACCCTCTCAAAGAAGTTCAGCTCCTTCACAGGTTCTGCAGGGGGCACCTCCGGTTCCGGTACCTTGACCGCATCCGTCCGCATCACAAACTGCACCCGCTCAACATTGGTGTTCTTCTTCGAGGTAAACGACTGAAGGGCATCTCCATTGACGCTTATGGGGTCAAGTACCTCATTAATTTTGTCGGTTATCTTCGTATCAATGTCCAGCGTCTCGGTCCGGAGCTTGTTCAGTCCGTTGGAAATCTCCGTGGCCCCGGACATCAGAGACCGGGCGCCCGAGACAAGGGTGGGGGCGCTGCTTTGCAGATTAGTAAGTATTACTGCTGCCTGGTTGACCTGTGCTTTGCCGGAAGTTCCCTCCGGAATCTGCGAAAGTGCGGAATCTATCAGACTTTTAACACCTGAAACCCCCGAAACAGACTGCTGAACCCCGCTGTACAACTGCGCTGTCCCGACGCTCAGCGTATCTGCTGCCTTCGTCAGGTCCCTCAGCGCATCCTTTAAGTCATCAATCTGACTCATATCCACCGAATCAGTATCAATATCCATCGAAAGCCGCACCCCGTTGATACTGATCTCCTCCATACTGAAGAGAACCGTATCCAGTTCGATGCAGAGGTCCGTGACCTTATTCGGCAGAATCGTATACGTCAGCTGCTTCTTCGCCCCGTTGTTTGCAATCGTCGCCCCGTCGGCCGCGATATTGGAACACGTGTTTGTATCGAACAGAACCGTGGCGTTCAGCGCATAATTTTTGTAGAAGAATGCATCCCCGTCCGGATTTCCAAAGATTCTGATATGCATCGTCACATGGCCGGCACGTCCTGCAATCTCTTCAGGGGACATCTGCTTCCCGTCTAAGGCATAGGTAATCTCAAATATCCAGGGAAGGTCCGTATCAGCTAAATTTCCCTGAAGGTACAGCTTCCCAGGGCCGAACTCAACCGTATACGAATCGTCCCCGGTCTTTACAATCTCCCCACGGGATACCAGATTCTTAACATCCGTATACGTCCCGTGCTCAACAATCACGGTCTTATCCGATACATCAAAGATATTTACCGCATACACCCCTTCAACATCTCCCGAGGCATCCAGATTTGCATAGATGACCTCCTCCTTAGCCGCGGCGCATCCGGTAAAGAGAGCCAGGACTAAAAGCAGGGAAAGGAGGACGGCAGAGAGGCAGAGTGTCTTTCTCACAGAAAGCCCCCGTCAGAGTCTCCGTCCGGAGAGAGCAAGCGCTGCGGCCCCGAATCCTGCAAGGATGACTGCAGCACCGAATCCGGGTGTTGAGGCGTTTTTGGTCGGAGCCGGAGTGGGTGTCGGTGTTGCGGCTGCAGCCGTTGGTGCTGCAGGAATCTCCTGCGCTGCGGGTGCTGCTGTCCCCTCTGCAACACGAATCACTGCCTGATGGACTTTAACCGCGTTTGCGCTGACACTGATATTGTAGGTATCAATGTTCAGTCCTGACGTATCAAAGGTGACTGCCCACTTCCCGTCCGCACCCGGGTAGGTTATCATAGTAACAAATGACGCGGATGTTGCGGAGTACTTTGATTCAGGACTGAATGTAGTAGAGAGGAGCTCCACGGAAATTGACGTCCCGTCAACCCGTGCGGCAGTACCTGACACCGTAAACGGCATCCCTCTGGTTACCTCGGAGGGAATCGGGTCCACAGTCGTTGCATCTGCCTTCAGTTCAAATGAGCATTTTGCATAGATATCATCGATGTTTTCGGAGTCGATTGCATCACAGAGAGCCTGTGCCGCGTTTGAGGACTGCCGTTCGTTCAGCGAGAAGAGAATCTGCGATTTGTTGTCTATCTTCCAGGTTCCATCAGTATCCTTATACGCAGCATCACCTGTTGTATTCAGGGCAACCACATCCTCACCGCCGGATTTTCCTGCGGCAACATTAAAGTGTCCGTCATACATCGGATGCTGAATAACCATGAAGTACTTCCCTGTGTCAAACTCGGTTTTGGCGAGAGTTTTGTCGATAACAAAGTTTCCGTTCCGCCCGACATCCACGGTGTCCGAGTAGTGCTTATTGTTTCCGAAGATATAGTACCTGACCTGTGATGCGGTCTCTGCCACGCCTTTTACCACCAGATTTTCATCCTGAATGACAATGGAGGTGGATGAGGTAATCGTAATCTGCGGTTTTATCAGCCGTACCGTCGCTGTGGATACAACGGCATTCGGGCCGGTAACCTCCTCTTTCGTTTTGTTCGGTCCGACAGATGATACATAGATTGTGTATGCCGCAGTGTCAAGTTTTAATCCGCTGAAATATCTTCCTTTAATGGTGGTCTCCCACTCTTTTCCGGTCATTGTCTCTATCAGGTATGTTTCAGTAGATGTATTCTTAATTTCTCTGAAGCTGATGTTCGCCCCTTCAATGTAGTAGTACAGAGGGTAAATTGCAGACTCGTTTGTTCCGCGGAGTGTTACATCTGTACCCATGTAGTAGGAATCTTTGTCTGCTTCAGCGGTGAGGGTTGCCCGGACAATCTCAATCTCACAGTCGTCTTCTACTGTTTTCCTGTCATTACTGCAAAGCTGAAGGGTAAAGATGCCGCGTGATCCGGCAGTCAGGGCAAGTCTCGTGCTTCCGTTCTGGCCGATGGTTATGAAATTTGTATCATAATCAAAGCGATCTTGTCCGGGTTTTACCGTGTATTTATCATCATTTGGTTTAAGATAGAACTTCTCGCCTGGTTTTCCGGAGACGGTGATGGTGAATTCCTTACCCGACTGGACTGTCGTCGGTTCTGCGGTTAATGCGACTGTTGAGGATGAAATGGTGAAGTGGAACGGAGTTCCGTTCAGATATGAATCAGGGGTGTAGGGGGCAAACAATCCGGTGTCCTTGGGGTCTGTAATTCCGGGGACAAAGTAGGCAAAGACGGTCCATTCTCCTTCTTCCAGGGCGGGGTCAAGCGTTATTTTACCATTTGTTTCCAAATTCTTCCATATCTTTTCTGTAGATGAGTGACTGCTTACTGAATTTGCTGCAAAATCCATACTCCCAAGATATGTACTTGCCACTGTGCCGCTCGGGCTGATAAATTTCAGACCGACTTTATCCATATCTGTGGTCGAATACCTTGTAAGGGTGTTTGTCGGGGAAATCGTAAACGAAACATTGGAGCCGCGAGGGACTGTGCTGTCGATGACTGGTGAAATCTTTTGCATTCCTGTATCATCATCACAGACATACATATACACATCTGCATCAAGTTCTTTGAGAATGAAAGCATCAGTTGTTGTTGTGCTCTCATGCTGTCCTTCCGGACGGGCTGACGATGGTTCAAGGACTTTCGGATTGTTATACGTCAGATCGATTACGTAGTCAAGATACTTGTATATCCCGTTGAATCCTTCAACATTTTCATAGTAGAATGCTCCTCCGCTAAGGGGATTCGTCGGTGCTGGCGACTGGGTAGCTGTCGGATTGACGTCCTCCGCCGCAGCAGCTCCCGTGAGCACAGCCGCCGCGAGCAGCAGCACCGCTAAACCGGCTGCTGCATACCTCAATTTATCTCTGTTCTGATTCGTCATTTTATCTCCCTGTGACAGCATGTTTCCGGAAAAGGAAACCGTATGTCAGGTATTGTATAATATGTTATTCACCGTATAACATAAACAACGTTCTTTTTTTACATTTTTTTACACGTGTCTAACAAATTCCGTGCCCCGTTCCCGCCGGAAAACCCCGCCTGAAAATCCCTGATAATTATAATCAGAAAAAAAACAAACCTGATTCGGGGTGATATAAAAAGAAAGAAAAAGCATTCTGTTTGTGAGATAAAAGTAGAGCAAAATGAACAAAATAAAATCCTTTAAGGAGTTTTACACATGAAATCAGCTTCAAATTCAAAAAAGGACACCAAAGAAACGATGAAATCCGGGGAGCTCCCCCGTGTTACCATCCGCCTCAAAGAAGAGGTCATCGACTATGTTATGGATATACAGCGCAAACTGCGCCTGACAAGCCCGCAGCAGACCATTCTCGAGTCAATCCGCCGTGCGGAATCGACCGATGAGCTGAAAAAAGCCTACACCAACCTGGTAAACCTGCAGACTTCGGCTCTTGGAAAACGCATCTCCCTCCTCGAAGAGAAAACCGGAAAACATTCCTGGGAGATCAGAAGTCTTCGGAAACTGGAGTCCGAAACCGAGATAAACGCGGAAGATATCCGACAGCTCAGGGCAGAACTCGAAGAGCTGAGACTGCAGTTTGCAGTAGAGATGGTGGAGCTCACCCTCACAGTCCGCCAGGCGGCAAATAAGCGTTCCGGAAGACCAAGAACCCATCCGGGTTTCCGGGGGCGCCCTGTGGGAAGAAATTCTGCAGTCAGGACTGCTGCAGCGGCAGTATCTGCAGTTTCAGCTGCTGTTGCTGTTGCAGAGGAAAAATGCCTTACTACGCAGAAGAAAAAAGCACAAAAGATGCTGACGAAGGTAAAAAGAGCCGGAAAGAAAAGGAAGGGGTTTGACCTGCAAAACTGCCTGTCGGGCCGGGATATAAAGCTCTGACGTGCAGAAAAACCGTTCAGCTGTGAAGAGCTGAACAACTGTAAACCCCTTTTCTTTTTTTCCGGCATAAGATATTTCACCTGAACTCCTAAAAAGATATGCATTGATATACACGGATTTGCATGGGCATATGTCTGTTTCTGATAGCATTGTATAGACAATGACCAGAAAAACGGCAGAAAAAAAAGACGTTCAGCTCAACGTCAGAGTTGACCGGACGTTTCTCGACAATCTCGACAGATTCTCTGAAATGGAAAAATGCACCAGAACCGAATTCATTCGCCGGGCCTGTGAGAAAGAATTTGCAAGGCTTAGCGGAGATGAGCAGGACCATGTCTTCGTGTATCTGCACAGCATACACGAAAAGATCATTCCGCGTTATGCGGTAGCAGACCCGGGCCGCACAGCCCCGTATCTGAAGGAGGGCGCTGGTACCTCTGAGGAGGAGACTGCTCTTCAGGAATTCGCGGATATTTTAAACTACCTGATACGTGAGGGCATGGTTAAACTGAAATAAGCCGGTTTACCGCGGTCCAGCGGAAATTCCAAATCCTTTTATCGGTATTCAGCGAATATATACTCACAACAGCAGAGAGAAGTACTCAAAGCAGCAGAGCGTGCTAGCAGAAGCCTGCGGCATCTCCTGCCGCACGGCCGGTCGGACCAAATCTCTGCAGATTAGGATACAGGATTGTTCCATGAAAATAAAAATGCGGGCATTACAACTTGAAAGCCTTACAAAGTATGCTTTCAGGGCACCGTCGTGGTGGGTCTCGCTCATACTTATCGCTATAGCGGGAGCTCTCATTGAACTCCTCGCATACCTCTCCGCAAACGTGCCGTCAGGTCTTGGAATCGCGGTCGCCGTCCCGCAGATTGCGGTCATTCTTCTGACAATCCCCTTAACAAAGAGATGCTACCAGAAATTTACCTGGAACCGTGCAGGACTTCTTGCGCTTGCAAATACCGTATTCTGTCTGCTCTTCCTCTTCTTTGCCTTCCTTCCAGTATTCAATATCATCTTCTCATACATACTTGCATCAGGCTTTACGCTTGCGCTGACCATCGCAATCCTCACTGCAGTTGTAGACTACCGCACCGGAAAAATCCTCCCTGCGGCGCTGCTTCCTGCTGTCCTTCAGCTTGCAGCAGTCTTCTTCATTGCAGGCCCCCAGTATCTGCTTCCCGCACTGATAGCAGACGCCGCGTTTGCGTTTGCCGCAGTCCTCTTCCTCAGGGTCTTTGACAAGCCGTTAAAACGCGGCTCGGGTCTTATTGCGATGCAGTTTGTAAATATCTACATCAGCCATATCACAGGGACCGGAAGCGGCGGCGCGGACCAGATGGAACAGTATCTGACAAATATCAGCGAACCTGCGGTCGTTCCGGAAACCACCTTCTTCTTCCGCCGTGAAGGAAAACAGGACGTCTGGTTTGTGGTACCAAACCTTCATCCGGGCCCCCTCTCGGATATCGGCGGAAGCAACTTCCCGAATATCCTCTTCGAGGAGTTTAAGGATGATGCACTGCTCTTTGTCTCCCACGGCTGTGCCTCCCATGACTTAAACCTCATCTCAAACAACGAGACCGAAAAAATCGCAGACGCCATCCGGAGGAGCAAAGCGGCTGCTGAGAAAAATCCGGAGTTTTACCAGGCATCGGCAAGCGCCCCGGTCCGCTCATCCTGCGGCTCGGTCTCCATCCTCTCCCAGCGGCTTGGAAACTCGCTTCTGATGGTTGCAACCCGCTCGCCTGAGATGACCGAGGATATGGACTACTCCATCGGGAGAATTATTATCGGGGAAGCCAAGCGCTGGTATGAACAGGTCGGTTTTGCCGACGGTCACAACTGTATGGTAAAAGAGGATAAGATTACCTACCCCTCAACCCGGATTGGAAACGAATACATCAAAGGGGCAACTGATGCAATAGAATCCATGCGGTCTTCAGAGATGTATCCGCTTTCGGCAGGTGCTGCGCACACAAAGCTTCCGTTCGGAAGAAAAGACGGATTCGGCGATACGGGGCTTGTCTCGCTGGTAACAGAGGCCGGGGGCAAAAAGACCGCGTATGTCTTATTCGACGGAAACAATGTAAAAGGCGGTGTCCGCGACATTCTGCGCGATGCTGTGCTGAAGGAGGGCTTTGACGAGTGTGAGATAATGACTACCGACTCCCACATCGTAAACACCATCTCCGGAAGAAACCCGGTGGGAATGGCAGTCCCCGCGGAAGAAATTCTGCCCTATGTCCTTCAGTCGGTCCGTGACGCGGCAGCGGACCTCTCCCCTGCAAAGGTGGGGGCAGCATCAGAAGACTGCGAAAACGTGCAGGTCTTCGGCCCCGGAAAGATTATCCAGCTCACCTCCGAGGTGTCCGGAATCGTCTCGCATCTCCTTCCGCTCTTCGGCCTGTTCCTTCTGGCTGCGGCATTAATCACGGTTGTAACATGGCTTCTGCTGTAAACCGGAGCAGGCTGCCGGTTCAGGCATGCGGATACAGATATACTCTTCCCTGTGTCCACTTCCGTGTCTACCCCCGTGTCCGCTCTTCTTCGTATCCGCCTCTCCCTGTATTTCCGTATGCGTTCATTTCATAAGAGAAGAATACCAAATTATAAGCAGTTATGAAAATTCAGACCTACGGTGCGGAAGTCCTGAGGAAAATTGCAGAACCTGTTGCGGAAGTAACCCCGGAACTTCTGACAACGCTTAAAGGAATGGTCCCGATGCTTTCACAGTATCATGGAGTGGGGCTTGCCGCCCCGCAGGTGGGCATCAGTCAGCGTTTCTTTGTGATGCACCCGGGAGACAAACTGCGGTATGTCATAAACCCGGAAATTCTCGAATCAGGGGCCGCGATGAGCGAGATGGAGGAGGGCTGCCTCTCCATCCCGGGAGTCCATAAAAAAGTCCGAAGACCCAGGAGAATTAAGGTCTCCTACACCGATGAGACTGGTGCACGCGTAGAAGAAGAGTTA
>JAGHSU010000051.1 GCA_018065685.1 Candidatus Methanocorpusculum equi
AATTACCGCAAATTTTTCCGTTTTCCCAATTCGCATTTTCTTCAGTCGTGAGGCTACGATGTGCTAATCGCACATCGTCGGGGCGCCTCACGCCTGGAAAATGCGGGAAAACGGGTTTAGTACTGGTGTCTCTAAAAAAATTGGAGGGCCTCCCCTCACCCTCTGGTATTTTTCATCACAAAATTCCGCGGCTTTACGCCACACTTTCGCAACACCTGACAGACAAGGGATGCGCTGCAGCCGAGATGCTTTGCAATCCGCGAAGGGGTGCCGAACTGCACGACAAGTGCTTCCAGCGACTCTTTGCTGTGCAGCTCCGGATACCGGATGTTTCCGTGGGGTTTTGGATTGTCCATCAACGCTCACACCCGCACTTTTTGCATTCCCCTCTCAATATCAGGAAGAGCTTCGCCTCCACTGCGGTCATTGTCTCCCGCTCCTTTTCGGTCATTATATGATACTTTTCCATGGCTAAGCGAAGCTGCCCGACAGAACACCCCGCCTCCTTTGCGGAAGCCGATAAAACCTCCTCATTTCTTACGAGCAGAAGCTTCACCGACTCGCGGCTCTGCAGCAGCGGGTAGGAAAACCAGTCCGAGGCCATCAGGCATCACCTCCGGTTGCGGCAGCTCCTGCCCCTGCCTCTGCTCCCGCCTCGGTCCCTGCCTCCGTTCCTGCCTCAGTCCCGGCCTCCGTTCCTGCCTCTGTTCCTCTTTTGTCCAGAATCATATACCCGTCAGGAATCCGTGTTTCGCGGATAAAATTATCCCACTCCTCCGGATCATAAATGGTCTCAACGTCCTTTACATTCACCGACTCATAGAGGTGCAGATTTTCTTCCCCGAACTCTGCAGCCATTGCGGCTCTGAGGCCCTTCTTCCCGAGCGCCTTCCCCGCAGTTGTTGCAGAGATAAATGCAAGGTTTTCGTACATCTCCGGGTCGTCGCGGCGGAGCTTTTCGGTATCAACCAGCCGCTCGGTTCTGGTAAGCGGGAAGAGAACGAATCTGTCATCCTTTGCCCCGGTGTCGAGGGGGTGTTCTACGGTTATCATATACTCGCGATGAAGAACACTGCAGAGGACCTCGCACGCTGCACCCATATATGCACACCAGAATGCTTTTTCGAACGGATTCTCCGGAACCGGGCAGGCCGCGGTGAGGGCTTTTAGCATCACCTCGGGGTCAGTCGGGCCCTCTGTTACCGGACGCAGTGCGGGGGCCATCAGTTGTTCACCTCCCGCGAGATGCGGGCATTCAAAGAACCTGCCTCGATTGCGGAGATTACCGTCTGAAGAGATACTCCGTACTTTTCAGCGACCGGCAGAAGCTTCTCCCCTCTGCAGCAGCAGTCCTCATAAATCTGCTGCGCCAGGGAATCGGTCAGGGAATCCGAAGACTTTGGCTTTGTCCGCACGGCAAAGGACTCCTCATTGATGAGGTCTGATACGGTCTGCTTTGCAATCCCGTACATCTCCCCCAGTTCCCGGTAGGTAATCCCGCCCTGTGCATACAGAGAGCGGATCTCCCGTACCTGTGCGCCGTTCACCTTTGCGTTGCTGTGGCAGGAGTTTCCCGCGGGGGTTGCGAGCCGCAGGTTTTCAAGGCGGTTGTCCATCTTGTCCTCATTGATGTGGTCAATCTGGAGATAGGGCAGCTCAGGAATCCCGTGCACCCCAATCCAGATTGCGCGGGAAAGCGGAACCGTCGTTGGGACGACGTTCACATACAGGTACCCGCTGGTGTTCATAAATGGACGGACATAATCCATTGTCGTGCGTGAAAAGATGCGGCCTGTGGAAGGTTCTGCAATCCATTCCCCTGACTGGAACTTTTCGAGGACGAGAGGGTCAGTAGGATAGGTTCTCTGCTGTGCCATCAGGCATCGCCTCCGGTCGTTGTGCTCTGCTGCGCTGTGTTTCCGGCCGCAATACATCCGGGCTCAATACATCCTGTACCCGCATATCTCTGTGCATTTTTGAGCGCCTCCATCTTATCCTGCCCTATCGTGCGGTAGTAGGCCATGCAGCAGAAGTAGTCCGAGAGGACTCTTCCGGTCTTTTCCTTATAGACCTCCCGGATGGTCTGCCAGGGATATGTCGCCAGGGGCGACGGGCGGCTGAAGTGCAGCCGTGCGACTCTTCTGCAGATGTGTGCGAGC
>JAGHSU010000134.1 GCA_018065685.1 Candidatus Methanocorpusculum equi
TCCGTGTTTTACGCGCGAATGAGCGTCAAGCACCCGCATCTAAGTTACAACTACAACAACGAACACCCGCGATAGGTTTCACCACACAATCAATCTTATTTTTGAAAGTTTGATTCCTCCCTCCTCCCTCAGAAACCCCCCTCAGAAAAGATACTCCCTGACGCTCCTCCCCCGGAAATCGACCACGGAGAGCTTCTCACACCCGGAAAATGCACTGCACCCAACCTTCGCCCTGATAGGAATCTCCACCTCCCCGGAAAGACTGATGCACCGCTCAAAAGCACCCGCCCGATCTCCTTCAGCCCCGCAGGAAAAGAGATCGGACCCGAAATCCCGCTGCAGAAGGAAAATGCACCGCCGCCAATCTTTTTTAGCGAACTCCCGAACGTCAGAGAGCCTGATAAACCTGTGCAGCCGAAAAACGCACGCTCCCCAATCTCCTCCACAGCGTCCGGAAGCTTCACCGGGCCTGACAGACCGCGGCATCCGCAGAAGGCATACTCTCCAATCTTTTTCACCGAATCCGGAATCTCCAGGTCGGCAAACAATCCGGCAACCCCGGAAGGACGGGAAACCAGCACCGTCTTATCCGCAGTGTAAACCACACCGTTGATTTCGCAGAAATGCGTGTTCCCCAAAGACCACGGAACCCAGACTCCTGCGCAGTCGGCAAAGGCGGTATCTTCAACTACCGCATCCTCCGGAATCGTCAAAGGACCCGTAAGACCGCGGCAGTGATCAAACGCATAGTCTCCTATCCGCCGCACTCCCTCCGGGATGGTCAAAGGACCGGTGAATGAGCAGGAGGTAAATGCTCTCTCCCCGATACTCACCAGAGAACGTCCGAGCACCAGGGGGCCGGAAAACCCGCAGCTGAAAAAGGCACTCTCCCCGATATCCGTCACACTGTCCGGAAGAGTTAAGCGGCCGGACAGCTTCTCGCACCCGAAAAACGCACTGGCCCCAATCTCCTCCACACCCTCCGGAATCAGAAGGGGGCCGCAAAGACCTGAGCACTCCCAAAAGGGGTTGGCTTCAATCGTCTTCAGCCGGGAAGGGATGGTCAAAGGACCGGAAAACCCGCTGCATCCCCAAAACGCACCATGCCCGATCTCTTCCACGCTCTCCGGAATAGTCAGGGGACCGGAGAGTCCGGAGCATCCTAAAAATGCATCTTTCCCAATCGTTTTCACCGCATCCCCGAACACCAGGGGGCCGGAAAGGCCCGTGCATTCATAAAACGCCTTGTCTCCTATCCGCTGCACACCGGAAGGAATCGTCAAAGGACCGGAAAATCCGCTGCAGCCGAAAAACGCACTATCTCCAATCTCCTCCACGCTCTCCGGAATCGTCAGAGGGCCTGAAAGACCCCGGCAGTTTAAAAATGCATCCTCCCCGATTTTTTCACCGTAGGAGGAATGTCCAGGTCGGCAAGTGTCCCGGTTGTTTCAGGCGGACAGAAAACAAGCACAGTCTTTTCCGCATTATAGATGATCCCGGAAATCTCACAGAACCGGGAATCCTTATCCGCCCGCGGAGACCAGATTCCGGGACTGTTGGAAAACGCATTGTCTGCAAGCTGTGTTACACTGTCCGGAATCACCAGCGGCTCTGTAAGACCCTGGCAGTCGGAAAATGCATGGCGGCCGATTCGTTTCACCGAATCCGGAAACACAAGCGGACCGCAAAGAGCGGAACATCCGTGAAATGCATAGTCGCCTATCTCAGTAACTCCCTCTTCGATGACCGGCCGGACCGGCCCGTAGGGAAATATACGCCAGTGTGTATACCAGTGATTCCGCCAGGGGCGGGATGGGCGGCTGAAGTCTTTCATCTGCCCGTTGCCGAACCGGACGTTTGTCCGGTCTCCCGCGGGGGAGAGGGTAAGTATTCTGTCTTTGGTGTATGTCCAGGCAACACCTCCTTCTACGCCGCATATAATCTTTGGTTTTCTCACCGGACGCTCACAAGCCGGAGCATCCGGGCTGTTGGTTGGTTGATTTATTTTCATTTTGTATCACATCCTTCATTGTTTTGTTCCATAGGTATCTTCCTCATCCTCATCCGGCTCTTTTTGTACAATCTTCTTCCGAAGCATCTTCGTTGCGGAGTTCCTCAGCATCGCATCAAGACTCACCTTCTGATGAATCTGCGTGAGATGGGTGTCGTACGCCGTAAGAAGCTCTCCGATCATCTTCGTCCGCATGCGGTCCTCCGCCTGCGGGGCTCTCCGTATGGTCTCGATCTCAAACATCCAGACACACATCTCGGCAAAAAGCGAGTCCGCGACAAACTGCTGCGCGGCAGACAGCCGCTCTCCCGCAGGTTCCCACTCCCCGTTCCTTCGTGCAAGCCACACCTCACACTCCGGGTCGAAGACAAGCCACCCTTCGCACTCATCAATAAACCGCTGCGCATACCCGCGTTCGTTTAAGGAACAGGCTGCAAACGTGATGGAGAGTGAGTCTATCTGACGTGCGGGAATCACCCGCTCCCAGGGAGGAACCTCGACGTCTTCCGTCCCGAAGAGGGTTGTGTACGAAACCCTCTCCAGCCGTGCCGCCTCCCGTCTGAAAACGTACAAAACGAAAGGGTCCGGGTTATTGACGGACAGTGACGGGTGAACGGTAAGGCTCGCGACGCAATCTCCTTCGTGCACAAGTTCATAGATCAGGGTGTCCTTCTCACCGGGCTTTACCCGCATCTCATACGAGGTGCAGATGTGGTATGTCCTGGCGTCTTTTGGAGAAATCCCGTCTGCTGCGTCATCTTTTTCATGCACGGGCTTCCCTCTGGTATATTTCGTGAAATATTTCGTGAAATATTTCGTGGGAAATCCCGCGGGAAATTCCGGTGAATTATCCTGCGAATGGTTTTTGGGAATCCGGTGGAGGTTGAAGATTTCAAGCCGCGGTTTTTCCTGCGGCTCCTGCTCGGGCTCATCTGCCGGTTCCTCCGGTACGACATCTACCGTTGTACGATCGGTCTGATCCATAGTCCAAACCTCCGGTAACGCAATTCAAAGCATCTCTAAAGCATCCGCTCCATGCATCCAAAACGTCCAATATCACATACGGCCCCCGCTCTCTTTGGCAGAGCATTCGCTTATCGTATGCAAAAGGCAAAAGAGAGGAGAAAATGAGAGGGGGCGGAAAAGAGCTGCTTTACTTTTCCTCCGTCAGGGACGCTGCAATCTCCTCGATATTTTTCATCAGGGAGACGCGCTGCTCCTCGAGGCGCTTTATGTCGCGCAGGATGTGGGAAATCTCCGTCTCCTTCGGTTTTGCAATACACGCGGTGTACTGCTTCGGGGAAAAGACAGTCTCCCCCGGGCGCCGGAGTATCCGTCCGCTCTCTGCGGCAAGAATATCCGCACAGGAAACCACGGCAGAGAATCCGGGGACCTCCTCAAACGTTTTCACGCAGGAAAGAACGCGGGAAACAACCGCTGACGCAGGAACATCTGTCGCGTTGATAAAGAGGATTTTTCCGCAGCGTTCCTCTTCCTTCTCATCGTTGAAGACATAGATTCTTCTGATCTCGCGTCCGCGGCCCGGACGCATCGGGAACTCACCGGTGACCGGTTTTTCCTCAGACACAGCAACATCAATCACCGCCTCGGGAAGGTCCTGTGACAGAAGGGATGTGATACCCTCTGATGAGACATCATCCAGGATTCCGGGTCCGCGGAAATTCCCGCCGGCGTTTCCGATGAGGATACATTTTCCCGAACCTGCGGAGGCAATCGCATGGCAGAACGCCGCAGACGGGGAAAGTCTGGAAAGCTCCGGGCAGTACGTCTGGAAACGTTTGTGGACATCCGTCTGGAAGAGTGCGGTTTCCTTGTCGGAGCCGATTCCTGTGAGGTCGGAGACAACAAGGTCAAACCGTCTCAGGCGGCCGTGCTCATCGGTAAGCGGGGCTTCGAGGTGGTTTTCAGGGAGGATTTTTATGTCATACTCATCGGCAAGGGCTGCTCTGATTTTGGCAATCGAAGCATAGACCAGGGTTTCATCACTTGCGGTTTTTTGGGGAGCATTTATGCCGGAAAGAAGAGTTCCGAATTTGCAGAACGGGTCGTACACGCTGTACGGCATGAAATACTCCGCAATCCCTGCAGCGATGCGTTCCGCAACACCGGGACTTTCGGAAACCCCGAGGCGGTACCCGCCCCTTCCGGTCAGAACATGGTGCAGATACAGGTCAAAACCGCGGGCAACCTCTTTCCGCGGGACTGCTGCCCCGGATAAATCCAAAGAGAGCAGGGTATTTTCGGTCTGCTTCAGAACAGATGCCGCAAGCCCCCGGCTCACCTGTGAGTCTGCGGAGGAGAACTCTTCAGGCGCTTTATCGAAGAGGACATCCGGTCTGAAACCAAACATTGCACGCGAAAGATGCATCAGGTTTTTCTCATCATATCCGCGGTCCTCCACACGCTCATCATATCGATAAAACACCAGCTTTGCCCTATTTTCAGGCAGTTTCGGGTTGTCCACAAACCATTTTGCAAAGAACATCTGCGGCAGATACCCGAGACTTCCCGCACAGGTAATCTCAGAGAGATTGTTTAAAATCCCTGCAATATCTTCTGCGTTCATTTCAGAATCCTCCGAGATGGTTGGTGAGAGCTGCTGCCTCCAGGTCATCGAGGCGTTTCTGTTCACGGAGGACCACCGCACGTTCTTCAGCTGCTGTTTCCAGAAGCTCTGCGAGGCGGCTCTGCGCATCATTGTCGGGGATGGTGACCGTGAGGTCTAAGATGTCCCGGATGTTAATGCTTCGTAAGGTGCGCCCCCGTCCTTTCTCTTCGAGATAGGCACGAATCTGCGGAAGTCTCAGGTATCCGGCAATAAGCTCCGGGCGGATTTTCCCAGAATCAATCTCAAGCGCCGCAAACTCGGCGGAGAAGGCAAAACCCTCCCCCTCTTTCGGGACAACGGCGACTTTCGCGGGTCCTCTGAGGGAGATTACAATGTCCCCTTCCTTTAAGAGGTTGTCTCTGGTGCGCTCCGACTCGCGGGCGAGAACAGGCTCAATTGAGGCGAAATCGATTGCCCCTGTCTCGGTGATGTTTGCGTGGCGGATTACTTTGAGTGCGGATGTTCCTTCCTTTAAGTAGAAGGAGGATGCCCCGCGCTTGACCTTCTTGCAGAGGTCTTCAATGGTTGCTGTATTCTTTTCAGACATTTTTTCTTATCTCCTGCGGGGGGTGTAACCGCAGGTTTTAAGATAAAAGGAAACAGATCTCTATAAGGCAGAGGAGCTTTGTCATTTCCCATCCGCAGGGAAACTTTGTTTCTCCGGCTGAGGGGCCGGTCTGCGGAGGATTCTTCACATTGACAATTGTTTCCTTTGTCAATTTCTTTTGGTCAGCATTTTTGGTGCCGGCCGTTTTTTGCCAACGTTTCCGCAGACAGTGCTGCAGTCCGGTTGACATAACAGAGTTGGTTGTCGGGATGTTTAAATCCATATGTCGAATGTTGTTCGACAATTGGTTTATGATGTTAAACAGGGTGGTTTTGAGAGGGTTGTCCGCGAGTGGAACAGGGGAACGCGCGGAAAAATGGTGTCCGGGAGATACGTTCAGTCCTCTTCTCCCCGCATCCATAAAGGTCGGCGTATCTCGCCGACCGCCCGCGGAGCGTATCCGTGGGAATGCGGGGCGCTTTAGCGCCCTTAGCAAAGCACGACCGAAGGGCGTGCGATCCGTTTAAATCCGTGGATATCGGCGAGAGCCTTTAGGCTCGAAGCCAAAGCACGGCTCTGCCGTGCGATTCGTGTCTAACGCGCGAATGCGCGTCATAGAATCCGCACCCCAGTTACAACATCCACGAAGAGCACCCGCACCAAAAGGGCTGCCCCTGGTCACAAACACCCGCACCGAAACCCGTCTTTCCCCATCTGCGGTAAGCCCGCCGAAATTCGGCGGGCTGCGAGCGTAAGCGAGCATCTGCGGAAATCTGCGGAAATCTGCGTCCCGAGCACTACGTGCGAGCTCACAAAACCGCGGCTGATTCAACTATGGAACGTAAGAGCCGCACTGTCCTGGCAGCGCAACAGGGAGAACACCCGCACCTAAACCCCCCTTCCCTCTCCCAGCGAGCCGCCCGCGCCCCGCGATTGACGAGAGCCCCAGGCTCGAAGTTGGAGCAGGTCCAAAGGGCATGCGGCTTAAGCGGGGCCAAACGCGGGTGAATAGGCTCGCGATTTGCGTGGATTTGCGTAGATTTGCGGTTTTGGTGACAACGCCGCACATAAGTTACAACATCCGCGAAGAGCATCCGCACTAAAGAGCCGCGGCCTCCCGGCTCCGGCGACAAGCCCCCGCGGCTAAAGGGCTGCGGATTGGTAACCGGAATCCACACTGAAATCCGTTTTTCCCCATCTGCGGTAAGCCCGCCGCAATTCGGCGGGCTGCGAGCGTAAGCGAGCATCTGCGGATAATCTGCGGAAATCTGCGTCCCGAGCACTACGTGCGAGCTCACAAAACCGCGGCTGATTTAACCACGACCACAAGTATCCACGGCTAAAGGGCAGCGTAAAGGGAGGAACAATCGCGGCTAAAGGCGAGCGGAACGGGAAGAACACTCGCAGAATGCTGCCGAACAGTTACAAAAAAGTATAGGGATGAACTTACTCATCCAGAACCATACGGCATAAATCGAGCGGCATAATGGATTTGCCGTCACGGAATGCACGCATGTTTCCACCGGAGATTTCATCGATTAAAATGACCTGGCCGTCGGCAATGCCGAACTCGAACTTGATATCATAGAGTTCGATGTTTTTCTTTGCAAGTTCCTCTTTAATAATTCCTGCAATCTTCTGGGTAAGCGCCTTCAGCTCATCGTACTTGTCGCCGGTCATAACACCGAGCATCTCAAGGGCGTCTTTTGTAACCGGCGGGTCCTCACGGGCATCGTCTTTGAAGGTGGTCTCCACAAATGCCGGAAGTGCCTGTCCCTCGGTACAGTAGTCTCCGTATCTGCGGAAGAAGCTTCCGACAGCACGGAATCTGCAGATAACCTCAAGCCCCTTCCCGAACGGCTTTGCGGGTTTTACCGTCATCTCGGCTTTTTCCACATCAGCACTGATGAAGTGGGTCGGAATGCCTTTTTCGTTGAGAATCTTAAAGAAGTACTCGGTAAGTCTGAGTCCTGCACGTCCTGCGCCTTCGAGGGTTAACCCGACAGTGTTCATTCCCGGGTCAAAGACACCGTCTGCACCTGTGCAGTCATCCTTGAATTTGAGCAGATACGTTCCGTCATCATTGGCGTAAACGTTTTTTGTTTTGCCGGTATATACCAGATTCATAATTACATGTTTGAAAGAAATAAAATATAAGATTAATCCTGTGAATCATCCAAAAACAGAGGAATGGTCCCGGACAGATTCTATCCGGGGTTATTTATGGTACGGCTCGCCGGATAAAATACGAAACGCGCGGTAGATCTGCTCGAACAAAATCAGCCGGCACATCGTGTGAGTGAAGGTAAGAGCGGAAAATGAAATCTTTTCCCGAACCTGGGAGAGAAGCGATTTGGAAAACCCGAGAGGGCCTCCTATCATAAAACAGAGGTTTCGTCCGGAAATTCGTGCGTCTCCGATGAGCACAGACAGCTGCTCACTGGATACCATTTTTCCTTTCGGGTCAAGAGCTATTGTATAATATCCTTCTTTTACCGCGGAAAGCAGCAGCTCCCCTTCTTTTTCCCGGACCAGGTTCTCTTCCGCGGCAGAGGCGTTCTCAGGAATTCTTACCTCAGGCAGCACGGTCAGGGTCATGGAACAGTAGGGTTTGAGCCGCGTCTCAAACACGGAAATCCCCTCCGAAATCCACTGGTCCTTTATTTTTCCGATACAGAGAATCTGAATCTGCATAAAAAATATTAGTTGATGATAAATCCGCGCTGTTTTTTGCCGCGGTCAGGGTCATCTCCAAATGACAGTCCCTGACCATATGATTTTTTCCGTACAGAAGCCGGTTTTTCCGCCGGACGCTTTTCCTCACCGGGGGCCTCGGATTTTCCGACCCGGTCTCTTTCTTCAGCATCAGCGGCTGCTCTCACCGTCTCATCACATCCGTCTCCTTCGTTTGGACCATCCGCATCACCGGATGCAGAGCCGGCAAAGAACGGAAGCTCCCCCTCAGAGGAATTTTCCGCCGCCAGTGCCTGCTGATAACATTCAACCGCATCAGGAAGATTCCCGAGTCCTTCAAGCGCCTTTGCCTTCAGATGCCAGGCGAGGGCATTCGAGGGAGACATCTCTGCAGCTGCGGATGCTGCATCAAGAGCGAGGTCATAACGGTTCAGACCGAGATAAATCTGTGCCCGGATACAACTGATATCTACATCACAGCACCCTGCAGCTTCCGCCTTGTCAAAGAGGGACAGTGCATCCGAAGGTCTTCCGGTAAGGTATGCCAGATAGCCGAGACCGGATAAGAGATGCGGATTTTTCCGGTCTGTGGATACTGCATGCTTCATTGATTCAAGCATCGTGGTCAGGTCACCGAGTTTGTGGGCGGCGGATGCTTTTTCAAGACTGATGAAGGTGTTTTCCGGGAGAGCACGCAGGATATATTCGTATGCAACAACAGCCTTCTTATATTCCCCGGCACACGACATCAGGTTTCCATATCTTAGGAGTGCCTCGGTGTTTTCCCTGTCTGCTTTGAGAACGACAGTGTACTGTGCCACAGCCTCCTCATACCGTCCTGCCGCGGTAAGCACTTTGCCGTAGAGGAGCCGTATATCAGTATCATCCATTGATGTGGAAAGTAAGGCATCACAGGCCTCAGCTGCTTCATCAAAGCGGCAGAGGGAGGCAAGTGTTTCTGCTTTATGCCGCAGGGACATGGTATCATCCGGGTTCAGCTCAAGAATCCTTTCGTATGCGCCAAGCGCCTCCTCATACTCCCCGCGCATCGAATAGACCGAGGCTGCTTTTTTAATTATATCAACGTTGTCCGGCTGACGTTCAGCATAACGGGCACAGACTTCAAGCAGCTCGTCATACTTCTGCAGATGCTCAAGGACATCTGCGAGCTGCAGAAGAGCCGCCGGGTTTTCTGATGTACCTGCAGTCAGGGTAAGAAGCGTTTCTTCTGCATCCGGATACTTTCCAAGCTGTATCTCGCAGGATGCTTTTGCTGAAAGAAGAGCACCGTCCTCCGGGTTCTCCGCTAAAGCTTCTGAAAATGCCTTCAGGGCTTCCTCATACTCTCCAAGCCGGAAGTAGGCCTGACCAAGAGATACAGTTACTGCCTCGTCGCCTGCTCTTAAACCCAGGGCTCCGATGTAGTAGGGCACAGCTTCTGCAAAGCGGGAGAGTTTCATACAGGCATCTCCGCCGAGCTTATAGTGCAGGAAGTCCGCGGTATTTTCCGCAACTGCCGCCGCCGCAGCAGCTTCCGCCTCTTCATATTTTCCAAGGGAGGTATAGATACTGACCAGTTCGCCCGAAATTCCGGTAAGGGCAGGAGAACTTTCTGCAATACTGGAGAAAAGAGCCGCTGCCTCTTCGGTCTGTCCGGCTCCTGCAGCGCATTTTGCGAGGTGAAGCACAATTCCTAAGTTTTCCTCCGCCTCCGCCGCTGCGGAGGAGAAGACCTCCTTTGCTGCGGCATACTCTCCTGTCATCATGCGTGCTTTTCCAAGGGAGACTGCAGCACTGATGTTTTCCGGCTGAATCCGGAGAACAGCTTCATACCCTTCAGCGGCTTTTCTGAAGTCTCCTGATGCGTACGCTCCGTCAGCTGCCGCCTGCAAGGCCGCTGCCGACTCAGGCATTATGCGGAGCAGTTCATCTGCCGCTTCTTTTGCACCGGTGTCATTTCCTGTATGTACGATACAGTTCATCAGGCGTGAGTAGAGCATTACATTGTCCGGGTACTCTTCAATAAGCTCGCTGAAAATCTCTGCTGCTTTGGTGAAGTTTCCAAGAAGCATCTCGGACTCGGCATGCTGCAAAAGAATCGTGCAGTCATCCGGGGCAATGGCTTCTATGCGTTCGGAAAGTTCTGCGGTTTCACGGTACTTTCCTGCCGCAGCAAGAAGACGCAGGTGAAGAATTTCCATATCAACCCGTGCAGGGTCGGCAGAAAGAGCCAGCAGGGCTGCTTTATCCGCTTCCTCGGTATATCCAAGGGCTGCAAGGCAGCATGCCTCGATTGCGGCAAGCTCGGGATTGTCCTCTGCAAATGTGACCTTTCCTGACGGATGGTTCTCATCTTCCAGAAGAGACATGTCGTCTTCGCCCTCAAAGAGAGAGGCACCGGTTGATTTTCCGGAAAACAGTTTCTGTGCGCGGCGGAAACTTGCTCCTGCCGCTTTGTACTGTCCGGAGAAGAACTCAGCCGCGGCTTTCATATTCCAGATATCGGGTTTATCCTGTGAAAAACGGATACATGAGTCAAAACATTCCGCGGCACGCTTCATCGAGCCTGAAATAAAGGAGATGGTACCAAGCATATACCAGAGGTCGGCAGATTCGGTTTTTTCTGCGAGGAGTCTTTCAAGTTCAGCACCCACCTCTTTCGCCTTTCCGCTCCAGAAAAGGGAGTTGATGCGGCGCAGACCAATCTGCAGTTCATCTTTTCCTTCATGGGCCTGCACTCTGCTGTAGGAGGAGGCAGCATCAGAGAACAGCCCGTTTATCTCTTCAAGACGTGCCCTGCGGTACCATCCTGTCGGGTCGTTTTCATCCAAAGTCCGGTAAAGGGAGAGAGCAGTCTCATCATCTCCGCAGATTTCTGCACAGAACGCTGCGTCATTTGTGTATTTTCCGGCATGTTCCGGGAAGGAAGAGATGAGGTCTGTGCAGGCCTCAAGTGCGGCATCATATCTTCCCGAACGCATCAGATAGTCGGCATACTGTGAATGGTACAGTTCATTTTCCGGATTCGCGTCTGCAAGCTCTTTTACCGCGTCTGCTGCCTCGCTGTACTTTTTTACGCGGGAGAGCCAGTCACATCTGCGTTCTTTAAGGTATGTGTCCTCTCCCGTTAAGGTGATACGGCCAAGAGATGCAAGTGCATTTTCAAACCGTCCTGCATTCCCTTCCAGAAGGGCACGCTCCACCCACGCGTCACGATTTCCAGTGTCCGCTTCAGTTATTTTGATATATGTTTCCAGTGCATCAGCATACTTTCCGGTATATCGCTGCAGGTTTGCAAGACGGACAAGAACATCAACGTTCTGTGGTTCAAGTTCGGCCGCGCGGATGTAGTGACTGCATGCATCCGCATACTGCTGTTTTTCAAATGCCTGTTCTCCGCGGGCAATCCACGGGTTTTGTTTTTCTCCTCTGCTAAAGAATCCTCCCATTTGCCAGCCTCTTTTTATTATATGTGTTATATATGAAGCTTCGAAGTATAAAATCTATCCGGCAGGGATACCCCCGGGTCAGACACCTTTCCCTCCTGATACTCCCGGATACAATATCCCGATACTCCCTGATACATTTTGTTAAATAGAAGAAACACCAAATGATAATTATGAATAGTACGGAAGAGAATCTGCCCTATGATCCGGATACCCTGCGCCGGATTCAGGAGCATCCCTGTTTCAGCCAGGATGCAAAGCATCTTTTCGGGAGATGCCATGTTGCGGTCGCCACGAAATGCAACATCCAGTGCAACTACTGTGTCCGTGACTTTGACTGTGTCAATGAGTCACGCCCGGGGGTTGCAAGCGAGATTTTAACCCCTGATGAGGCCGTATCCCGCATCGATGAGGTTGTATCGAAGATGAAGCACATCAAGGTCGTGGGAATTGCAGGGCCCGGAGACCCGCTCGCAAATCAGGAGACGTTTGAGACGCTTAAAAAGGTCCATGAAAAGTATCCGGAAACAATTCTCTGCATCAGTACAAACGGCCTTCTTCTTCCTGATAAGATTGAGGAGCTCGCATCATATAATGTCAAAAATATCACTGTTACCTTAAATGCCATCGATGCGGCAATTGGTGAGAAGATATATTCATTTGTCGAGTACGGGGGTAAAAAGTATACCGGACGGGAAGCAGCAGAGCTTCTTTTGAAGAATCAGATGGTAGGTATTGAGGATGCGGTAAAACGCGGGATGCTCGTAAAGATTAACACGGTCTATATTCCCGGGGTAAATGACGAGCATATCCCGGAGATTGCAAAGAAGGTAGGCGCGATGGGTGTGTTTAACTTTAATATTATCCCGCTGATTCCCCAGTACAAGTTTAAGGATATTGTGCCTCCAACAGCTCAGGAGAAGGCACAGATGCATGAGCGCTGTGCTCCGTATGTCCGGCAGATGCGGCACTGCCAGCGCTGCAGGGCGGATGCTGTAGGGCTTCTTGGAAAAGATGTTCAGGGTGGATTTTCCTGCGGCGGAGGGTGCAGCGGGAAGCATGACGGGTCAGGCGGCGGATGCAGGATGTAAGCCTCGCATCTGACAGGGACTACTTTTTTACTTTTTGCGGCGGTAGAACATCACAGATTCAGGCAAGGGCAGCATTTTTCATTGGTGAACCGGATTATAATCTGCAGTTTTTGGTTTCGCTGTTCCGGGTTCCGAAACAGTCGGTTACAACAACTGCAAAGAACAATCAACTTTAACCGTAATCCGCGGACAATGCCCGACAGACCGGTAAAAAACACACACGAAAAAACAACCCTCTCCACCCCGGCAAAGAAAACAGAGAATACAAAAAAATCCGAAAACAAAAAATAAAAAAAAATTAATTCTTGGTCTTCTTATTCGCCATAATCTCCATCACAACCTTACCGTAGGCAGGTCTTGTGATGATGACACCGATTAAGATACCAAGAATGTTGATAATTGCAAACCCTTTCAGCGTGGATAAGTCCATGATAATCAGCGGGAACATCGCAATGATGACCGTCGCAGCAGACGTAATGATGATAAGAAGCGCACGCTTCAGCCGCTTCAGATACAACGCCTTTGCGGGCACCAGACCCTCATGGATAACCTCATCAGTGAGAATAATCAGCTGATCTATACCGGTACCAAGGACCGCAATCAATGCAGCAATCGCCGCGAGATCCAGCTGCTGGATAAAGACCGCGATACCTAACAGAATCACAATTTCCGTCATGTTGGTTATGACCATCGGAATCACGAGAAGCGGCTCTCTGTAACGCAGATACACCATTACTGCAACTGCAGCGAGTGCGACCAGTGCGGCAATGACACAGATGACCTTAAAGTAGCCACCAAGCACCGCGGATGTGGAACCGGACCCTGCAATTTTCACTTCAACCGGAAGAGCCCCTGCACGCAGGTGCACCTCAAGCTCCTTGGCTTTCTCATATCCTTCATCACCGGTACCTGTGGATGCTGAAAGAGAGTTTACCGGACTCTGGGCAATGGATCTTGCAAGATCCGGGGAGAGCGGTGCGCTGTAGACCTCTTCACCATCCAGATACATATTGATGTTGTGTGCAGACGGGTTTGTCGTAGCTCCCGTATCAATACATGCCTGTCTGAACTGCTGCGCTCCGTTGTTATCAAGCGAGAAGCCCACACCCCAGACACCAGAGATCGTCTTTGTCGGATTCTGTACGGAAATTACCGAATCTCCGTAGAGGACATGCTCGGTCTGATCACTGGTCGTCTGGATTCTGATCTCAAACAGACCCTGCTTTCCGACAATCTCCTGCGCCTGTTTCATATCAACGCCTGCCATCTCGATACGGACATACTGCGCAACACCGCCAAGACCGGTTAAGATGTTCACCTTGACATCGTTTGTTCCAAGACTGTTCACCTTCGACTCAAGCGTACGCTTCACCGAATCAGCAGTCTCCGACCCGACACCCGGAGATGAGCTGATAAACGTGCCTCCCGCTGCGGCAACCGCGGACCGCAATTCATCCTGAGTAAACTTCTTATCCACCTCAATCTTGTTCCGGTCGATGGGTTTTACGGTACAGTCAAGGGCTTTACTCATATTGTCTGCGACCTTATTTATATCTGAATCTTCGGATAAGGTCACGACATCTGCCTGGAACTCAAGCTGAATCCAGGAACCTCCTTCAAGGTCAAGACCAAACTGAAGGTTGGTTCCGTTATAGTTCGCTGTAAACGGAATGAAGATAGCACACAGTGATGCGACAAGAAGAATAAGAGCTATGATAACCCGCGGGTCGCGGATAATTGCTGCCATTCCGTGATATTCTTTCTTTTCCTTCTTCTGAACAGGAGCTCTCATCTTTTACCTCCTCTTCTCTTTCTGTTTCTCGAAGACGCCTGACTCTGTGCTTTCTGCGTCTTCTGTGCCTGTGCTGCCTTGTCAGCGGACTTTTCCGCTTCTGCTGCATCAGCGGCTGAAGCTGCAGCAGCTGCCGCCTTTGCTTTCTGGCCGCCGGACTTCTTCTGCGGGTTCTTTTTGTCAAGGTAGAGTTTTAAGATACCTGCATTGAACGCCCACGTAAAGAAGAAATCGCAGATAAGACCGATTACAAGCACTCCTGAAATCTGATAGAGTGTCTGTACCTGACCGATTAACGAGACGATAAACATCGCAAGGATTGCGCTGAATGTCGTAGTCGTCATGACAAAACCGGTGTGGAACGCTCCCGCAAACTTTTCCTTTGTATTACCCTGCCGTTTAAGCACCTTGGTAGTCAGCAGAATGTTACTGTCGACCGAGTACCCGATAAGCATAAGAAGAGCTGCGGTTGTCGCAAGCGAAAGCTCCATTCCTATAACATTCATCACCGCAGCGGTGATGGTAACATCTGCGACTCCCGCGCAGACCACGGTAATGGCGGGGATGAGGTTTCTGAAAGCGATGAACACCACAACCGCCATACCAAGGAATGCAAAGAGAATGGCAAGCATTGCCTGGCCCTGAAGGGTCGTACCAAACGACGCTCCTATCTGATTGATGCCGGCATCCGGATATCCTGCCAGAATATACTCGTTAAAGGCCTGCATCTTGTCATTATCCATCGGACCGAACTTCAGGTAGTAGCCGCCTGAAAGTCCGGTATCAATGGACTTTAAGTCGTACCCTGCAAAGTACTCCTTAATCTGGTCCTGCGTCTGGTCGGTATAGATGGTAACCGACGTACCGCCGGCAAAATCAATACCCGGCGTCACCGGAAGCCCGCAGGATCCAAATGAGATTGCTACAATAACAAGACCAATCGCAAAAATGACCGCCGGAATCCCGACAGTCAGCTTCGGATTGTACTTGTCAATGTCAAATTCGAATTTCATACCATAATAGTATTGGTTTTCATAGAATAAATAGAGAACCTAAATCATCCGGAAAACACGGGAAATACCCGCAAAACCACCGGACACACAAAAAACATAAACACAAAAAAGTGAGATAAGATATATCCCGTTAGAATACGAGATTTAACACATACACCGCAACTGCGGCAACGAATGCGGCGATAATCACCACAAGCGGTTTTATATGGAGGGTCTTTTTATCATCCGCATCGTAATAGGTAACTAAACCTGCGGACGAGGATAAACCTCTTCCCGAACTTTTCTGAGCCATACCTATTATATTAAACCTCCACACATATAAATGAAGAGGAAAAGAAAAGAGGAGATAAACGGGCATCATGCAGACTGCTGAAAAACAAATAACCGGATTAGCGTTCACCGGCGAGGATTTTACGCCGGAAAACGTCGAATTAACAATCGAGAACGGAATCATAACAGACATCATCCCCTCGCGCGCAAAGGCAGAGCGCTGTATCCTTCCCGCATTTTTCAATTCGCACATACACACAGGTGACACTGCAGCCCTCGACACACCGGCAGACCGCCCCTTAAAAGAACTCGTCGCCCCTCCCGACGGATTGAAACACAGGATTCTGAGGATGACCCCGGAAGAGTCCATTCTCAAAGGAATGAAAAACTCGATTGCGTACATGAAACTGCGCGGCACCCTCGGCTTTGCAGACTTCCGCGAAGGAGGAGTGCACGGGGCAGAACTCCTCGAAAGAGCTGCTGACCCTGAGATGTACACGATAATTCTTGGAAGAGACGGCGGAGAGCATCATCCGGCATCAGCAGGCCTGGGCCTTTCAAGCGCGCACGGCACAGTTGAGGAAAAACAGGCGGCAGATAAAGTCCGCAGGGCAGGAAAACTCCTCTTCGTCCACGCGGGTGAGGGTAAAACAACAGATATAGATGCGGCATTCGACCTCCGGCCGGATGTAATCATCCATGGAACAAACTTCCGGGATGCCGACATCAGACGTGCGGCGGATGAAGATATAGCGGTTGCCGTCTGCCCGCGATCGAACTGGACGCTTCATGTCGCATCATCCCGAAACAACCCGCCGGTAAGAAAACTGCTTGAGGCGGGCGTCCCCCTGCTCCTTGGAACAGACAACGTTATGTTTGTCTCCCCGGACATGTTTGCCGAATGCGCTTTCCTGATAAACGTCTATGATGTAACACCCGAGGATGCCCTCCGTGCGGCGACAGCAGGATTTTCCTTTGCCGGCGAAAAAACCGGAATCGAAAAAGGAAAACCCGCAAATCTGACGATTATCGAAGGAATTGGTCTTTTTGAGTGGAGCAGACACCCGTTAAAAACCGCTCTGGTCAGAGTAGGGGCTGCAGCGGTGACGGAAGTTATCTCCTCAAAAAGGCAGAACTCATCCCTGTGAATCCGGACCGGGAATGATACAAAAATTGTAGTATCCCGAAATTAGTTCACAAGTTTTTGACCAATCAAATCCGAAATTATGTTTTGTTTCAAGAACTATCCAAAAATTGGTCCTTGATTTT
>JAGHSU010000082.1 GCA_018065685.1 Candidatus Methanocorpusculum equi
GAGCAGGGTTAAGGATTCAATCTCGGTGCTCTCGATGCCGGCAATTCCTGCGAACTTGCCGATGATTTTGTCCTCCGCTCCTGCATCGTCAGTGGTGACCATTGCGACTTTGACTGCGGAAAGACCAAATCCGATCGGTTCTGTCTTTATGTCCTGGATTCCGGGAACCTGTGCTTTAATGTCAGCCTGAAGCTTTGCAAGGTCGACCTCCGGAGACTCCGGCATAATCTTTAAAATAACTGCAACGTCTCCCATTTTACGGTCCCTGGAACCCGCATTTCGGGCAAACGTATTTTACGCTCTGTTTTCTGCACTGTGCACAGCGGTAGATAACTTCTCCGCATTCCGGGCATTTAAATTCGGTTGCCCCGCGCTCGGCTAAGGGGGCATTACAGGATGTACATGTAGTCATGATAGAATTCCTTTAATTATTTGCTTCCGTTTCATATAAATGTGCGGCTTTATCTGCGGCAGGATGAAGTGCGGAGTCTGTTGAAAAAAACGGACAGTTCTTCCCTGTTTCTTCCGTTTACGGCTGAAACCTGCACACTGCAGCGTTTTTGGAAGGCCAGGAAGTATGAATCCACATATCCGGTATCTGTCAAATCACCTGCGCGCGATTTTACCAGAATCAGCGGCTCGTGCACCGTATCTGCAACCCATAAGGCAATAGAGTCCGATGTGACATCCCATGAGTGCGGGAGCGGGTCTTCGCACTTCATGAGTCTTTCCGGAAGAAGAATGGAGATTCCCGCCTCCGGGACCGAAAGGGTTTCAGTCCGCGCAAATCCGAATGAGGAGAGAAAGACCCCGTACCGGTTCATCGCGGAGACTGCTTTCCAGTGCGCCGTATCATCATCAAGAGACTCTGCGCGTACACTGTCTGCAAATGCCCCGCCTCCCGGCACAATCAAAGCAGGAATCCCTGCCGTTTCAACGGCTGAAAGCACATCTCCTGCAGTATCTGCAAGACTTCCTCCGATTTTGATGACAAAACCCATTTCCAATACTTATTTGTTCTATGAGTTGATAATAACAACCCATGAATTGTGCAGCAGGTCTCAAACGCTATCCCGGGGCCACTCCCTCAACCCGTATACGAATCCTTACAGCAGCCCTGGTTTTCTGTCTCCTTCTTTTTGGAGCACCAGCTGCTGCAGACTATTGTCTCTCAGAGTTCTGTGCAGACGGGTATGCATCAGGTGACGGGGATGAATATTTTGTACTTGACGAGACGGGAGACCTTGCTGAATGGAGCGTAACAGACGGCGAAGGGACCGTGTCGTTTCCGCATGCATCAGGGACTGTCATTGTTGCACTGAATGCTGCCGACTATTATTCGGTTCACGGCACGTATCCTGACTATGAACTCCAATCCAGTCTTGACTTTATCCCGAAGGTCTCCGTATCCGGAAAGTTCCAGATGGCAAATGACGGAGACGAGCTCACTCTGCTGCATAACGGGAAAGCAGTTCAGAAGGTCTCCTGGCCGGATGCTGTAAGCAAGGGACGCGGGGTCGTTCATGTCTTTAAAGACGGAGTCTGGGACTCCCGTGTGCTGAAAATCGGGCAGACACGGCTTACCCCTGCCGCGTATTCCGCAGATAAGGTAACGCTGTTCGTTTCTCCGGACTGCACGTATGACGTGCTGCTTGAGGTTATCGCCGATGCAAAATCCTCTATAGATATCACCATGTATGAGTTTACTCATCCTGATATTGCAAAGGCTCTTGCAGATGCCGCATCGCGCGGGGTGTCAGTCCGTCTCTTTATGGAGGGAGGTCCTGTCGGCGGCATCTCAAACGCGGAAAAAGGTACCCTTGACTATCTGCAAAGAGCAGGAGTTTCTGTGTATACGATAGAAAGCACCTCTGACTTTCCTGCGCGCTACCGGTTTGTTCATGCAAAGTATCTGGTGGCAGACTCGTATGTAACCGTCGTGCTTTCCGAGAACTTTAAGGAGTACGGGATTCCGCGGTCCGGTGAGAGCGGAAACCGCGGATGGGGAGCTGCGGTTTATGATGCCGATGTCGCAGAATATTTTTCATCCGTTTTTACTGCGGACCTCGCCGGATATGATGTGTATGAGGGGGCTGCCGGGACATACACTATTCCAAACTACTCAGGCGGAGACACAATCTCTCCGGTCTTTGAGCCAGTTACCGTGTACAATGTAAAGGTAACACCCGTGTTTGCACCAGATACCAGTTATCTGATAGGGGATATTCTGAAAAGTGCATCATCATCGGTTGCGATTCAGCAGGCATACATTACCAGGTATCCGGGAACCGATGAACACCCGTGGCTGTCGCTTGCAGTCAATGCAGCAAAAAAGGAGCGGACGTGCGGGTTCAGCTTGACGGGATGTACTACAATACTGAAGATGACGAGGATAATGATGAGCTTGCGGCAGATATCAACCGCATGGGGCTTTCCAATCTGAAGGCGCAGATTGTAGCTGACCGTGAAGGGATTTTGAAAGTCCACAATAAAGGGATGATTGTTGACGGCAGATATGTTTTAATCTCGTCGATTAACTGGAACTACAACAGCGCAAACAATAACCGTGAGGCGGCGCTGATTCTGGACAATCCCGAGGCTGCGGCATATTACACAAAAGTCTTTGATTATGACTGGGACAGATATGTTCTGGATAACCCCGCATCATATGCGCTCGGGTTTGATGTGCGGTTCCTTATCGGGGCTTTGATAATTTTTGCCGGGGTCGGGTTTGTAATCTTCAGGAGGGTCAGGAAGTAGATTTGCGGGCAGGGTTTGTGTGTTCTGCGTTTTGTTGCCTATACACACTGTAGGGGCAACAACCTGCAAAGAACATGCGGAAAAAGAGTCCTGAATGTACATCTGATAATTAAAAACCGACCTGAAAAACAACAATCAAAAAGAAGTAGCCCGTAACAGATTCGAACTGCTGTCGCAGGATCCAGAGTCCTGCATGATTGACCACTACACTAACGGGCTATGTTACCTAAATACATTCGCTCTCCTTTATTATTAAATTGTCGGTGTGTTCCTGAGAAAACCGTGAGGATGTCATTTGCAGCAGAGATGTTCTGAACAAAATAAATATACGAATCCTTATCTTGTTCTACGACAAAGAAAAGAGAATATATGATATACATTATCCCGAAACCCACGGATACACCGGGGGACAACTCAACGTCGATGGTCATGGACGCGCTCACAAAAATGGGTGAACCGTACAAAGTACTTGACCTTTCCTCGGTTGATCCGTTTAACCTCCCGGTGACGGATGCCACAATCTGGGCGTGCGGCATCAAACAGGACGGCGTGCAGTTTGAACTGCTTCAGGCCCTTGAGCTGGAAAACCGCGTCATAAACTCCACAAAGGCAATCGCTGCCTGTGCAAGCAAGGTAGTCACTACTGCCCGGCTTTTCAACATCGGAGCTCCGAGTCCTGCCACATGCTTTACCAATGACCGGAAGGTTCTGCAGAAGTTTGTCGATGAACATGACGGACGCGCCGTCTACAAACCGGTGTACGGCTTTGACGGAAACGGGATTTATATGTTCCACTCGGCAGACGAGGTAAAAGAGGAGCCGCCCTTCTATGTTCAGGAGTGTGTGAAAAACGACCGCGACTTCCGCATATTCGTTATCGGAAACAAGGCGGTGGGAGCTATTCAGCGCGTCTCGGATCATCTGACGCACAACATCCATCAGGGAGGGTGCGGAACGGCAATCGAAATCCCGAAAGAGATGGCAGAG
>JAGHSU010000107.1 GCA_018065685.1 Candidatus Methanocorpusculum equi
GACTCGATGACATCCGGGTAAATTGTTCCCTGCACCAGAAAGTCCACGGCTCCGATCTTTTTCGCTTCCTCTTCGAAGACACGGATGAACTCCTCGCCGATAATCTTTCGTTTACGCTCCGGGTCGGTAACGCCTGCGAGTTTTGAAAGGAACCGCTCCTCCGCATTGACGCGGACCAGATTGATATCGAACTGGTGTCTGAACACCTCCTCAACCTCGTCTCCTTCGTTTTTGCGGAGAAGCCCGTGGTCCACGAAGATGCAGGTGAGCTGTTTTCCAACCGCACGGTGGACAAGGACCGCGGCAACTGAAGAGTCCACTCCTCCGGATAAGGCGCAGAGGACCTTTTTATCGCCAATCTTTTCCCGAAGGGCAGCTACCGTGTCCTCAACAAAGGATGACATCTTCCACCCGCCTTTGCAGCCGCAGACGCGGGTTAGGAAGTTGTGAATCATCTTCGAGCCTTCAGGGGTGTGCATCACTTCAGGGTGGAACTGAACGCAGTAAATCTTCCGCATCCGGTTTTCCATTGCGGCAACCGGACATACACTGCTTTCCGCAGAGATGGTAAATCCTTCAGGGAGTTTGGTAATCTGGTCTCCGTGGCTCATCCAGCAGAGGGTGTCTTTCGGGACGCCCTCGAAGAGAAGTGAAGGCTTGACGGAAATTTCGGTTCTTCCAAACTCCCGTTTTGCAGCAGGAGAGACCACACCGCCTAAGGTGTATGCGGTGTACTGTGCTCCGTAGCAGATGCCAAGCACCGGAATCCCTAAGTCAAAGAGGCCATCTGCCGCCCGCGGCGCATCTTCTGCATAAACGCTTGCAGGACCTCCTGTAAAGATAATTCCCGCATAGTTTCCGCGGCGGATTTCTTCAAGAGAGACGGTGCACGGCTTTACCTCGCAGAACACCTGTGCCTCGCGGACTCTTCTGGCAATTAACTGGTTATACTGCCCCCCGAAATCGAGAACGAGTACGGATTCCATTACTCTTTCCTCTGGGTGCTGCGGCATGCTTCAACGAATCCGACAAACGGTGCGGATGGTCTTGTGGGGCGGGAGCGGAACTCGGGGTGGAACTGGGTTGCGGCAAAGAAGGGGTGTCCTTCGAGTTCGAGGGCTTCCATGCGGCGCCCGTTTCTTCCGACAAACTTCATGCCTTTTGCTTCGATTTCATCGATATATGCGGGGTTTACCTCATATCTGTGGCGGTGGCGCTCGATGATGTCTGTTGAGCCGTAGAGTGCTGCAAGCTTTGAACCCGCGGCAAGGGTTACCGGATAGTCACCGAGGCGCATCGTGCCTCCGAGGTCGTCGACTCCCTCCTGCTCTGGAAGAATGGCAATCGCAGGGGTTCCTTCTCCCATCTCTTCACTTGTTGCATCCGCGTATCCTACAACGTGGCGCATGAACTCAATGACCGAGAGCTGGAATCCGAGGCAGAGTCCCAGAAGCGGCTTTTTGTTCTCACGGGCGAACTGAATGGCAGAAATCATCCCTTCAATGCCGCGGTTTCCAAATCCTCCGGGGATTAAGATACCATCCAGGTCGCGGAGGTCGTCTGCGGTGCACTGCTCCGCGTCGAGCCAGTGGATGTCAACCTCGGTTGACAGGTGACGTCCTGCATGCTTTAACGCCTCCTTAATTGAGATATAGACATCGTCTACACCGTATTTTGTGATGATTCCGACAGAGACACGGCTTGTGTACTCCTTTGAAACGAGCGAGTACCAGCTGTTGTCCGGCTCACGGGGGTCGAGCTTTAAGAGTTTTAAGAGAACATCGGAGAGACCGTCCTTTTCGAGTTCGAGCGGGACCAGGTAGGTGTCGGGCGCGGTCCGTGCACTTATTACGGCACTGACATCGACATCGCAGAAGGAGGAGATTTTGCGTTTGGTCGCAGGAGAGATGGGGTATGAGCTTCTGCCGACGATAACATCCGCTTCAAGACCAAGCTCGCGGAGGGCTTTTATGGAGTGCTGGGTCGGTTTTGTCTTGAGGTCACCCATGGTGTCTGCCGGAAGCAGGGTGACATGCACCAGTGCGAAGTCTCCGTTTCCGTACTCCCAGTGCATCTGGCGCACGGCTTCGAGGAAGGGCATGCTTTCGATATCACCCACGGTGCCTCCCACCTCGACGATACAGATTTCCGCATGGTTTCCTTCCGCATCGGTCCAGGTCTCTGCCGCGCGGCGGATGCGCTCCTTGATTTCATTGGTGATGTGCGGGATAATCTGCACAGTCGCTCCGAGGTAGTCGCCGTGGCGCTCCTTGTGGATGACGGACTGGTAGATTTTACCGGTTGTCAGGTTGTGGTCCGAGGTAAGTTCAATGTCTAAGAACCGCTCGTAGTTTCCTAAGTCAAGGTCGGTTTCCCCGCCGTCTTTGAGGACGAATACCTCGCCGTGCTGCGCAGGGTTCATGAGACCTGCATCGATGTTTAAGTACGGGTCAATCTTGACGCTTGTTACATGATATCCGCGGTTCTTAAGGATACGGCCGATGGATGCAGCAGTGATTCCTTTTCCAAGTCCGCTCATCACACCTCCGGTTACAACAACATATTTCATCTCTTTGTTCTCCTCCTGTAAAGAGTGTAATATTATTCGTCGGATACTGTATTAAGCGTAACCAGTTGAACGGCGGGGAGGGGGTGTTGAAAGCAGGCAGGTGTAGGGAAAAACCCTGCTTTAATCCCGTTCTCTCCCCGCTAAAATCCCACGAAGAACCGAAAGCGGGGCTGTCGTCTTCACCCCTGTCCCGCAGAAGTGTGTACGGGCAGCCTCAAACCCTGCATCCCGCACCATCTCCAGAAACTCATCCATTGCAGGAGGCGAGACCTTCAGCGCCTTGCATATCGCATGGTAGTCATAGAAAAAGCAGGTGTCAGGTTCATCATGGAGCATCGAAAGAGACTTTTCCATCTTCCGCTTCGTGCCAAACTGCATTGAAGGCAGATTTTCCAGCATGGAAGATATAACATCTTTGTCCGAAAGCTTTCCCATCCACAAAGGTCCCATCGGAACCGTCCGGGCGCCGCAGCAGGGGCAGATCTCTTCGTGCGGAAGGAGAGTCCCGTGCTCCTCCGAGCGGTACTGGCACTCAGGACACTGGTGGATAAAGCCCATCTGCATCACCGTATCGTCCGCTGCAGGGACTTTCGGGATGATTTTTACGTGCGAGCGGTAAAAGTGAGCGCTTGCAAAGGATAAGACGGGTTCCATCCCGCGGTCGTATTTGACAAGTTCGCGGGCGATGGTCCCCATCATCATCCGAAGACCTACCTCTGCATGGTATTCGGTGTTCATCGGTGTTGCGAAGTAGCGCCGGAGGCCCGCCTTAAAGTGTGCGCCGCACAAGGGGGCGGTGTCGGTTGCCGTCACAAACAGATGCTGCTTTGCGGACCTGGCTGCGGCATCTAAAAACGGCATCGGCGTTCCGAACGGGTCGAGGTCGACCGTGTCAAACCTGCGGGCGCTTAACAGGAGGTTTACGTCCTCGCAGGTCACCTCAATCTTTTCATCAAAGTTTTCGGCATTTTTCCGGATGGTTGCAACAGCCTGCGGATTGAAGTCATTGATGACAACAGGCGTGTGCGTTTCGTTTGCAACCCGCAGGCCGCGCACGCCTGTTGCGGCCATAGAGTCGAGGTACTCCCGGGGCCGGAGAACAGAAAGCAGCAGGACGGTCATGTCCCGGTTAAACTCCATCCGCGTGTTATAAAAGACCGGAGCGGAGCCTGGCGGGAACTCGGCGTTTTCGTCCTGAACAGGCGCATAGAATGCGGTGCTTCCTTCGACTATCTCATGCAGATTCATAAAACGGTTACGGGCATGCGGAGATTCGAACTCCGGGTATTCAGCTTAGGAGGCTGATGCCATATCCTGGCTTGGCTACATGTCCACGTGTGTTCTTATTATTCTATTTTTGAAGTATAAGATAGTTGTTAATGTGTGCCTGCGGTGGGTGCACTATAGTGTATCAGAGTTTTGTCGTGAGCCGGAAACCCGCTCTACGGGATGGTCACGGAAGTAAGCGTCTCCTTCCTTTGTATCTTCATCGTGACAAAACCCGCCACTCTGCCGCCAGAGGAAGTAACTGAGCTCTTTGATGAGTATACAAAGGAGGCGGAGGATGGAAATACGTAAGTCCGTGAACCAAAAAACCATCCTTAACATTTATAATCTTATAAAAGAAAGAAGTAATAACAACAGGAAAAAAGAATGGCAGTCATCTATAAAGGTACACAGTATCTGGCAGAACCTGGTTCCTTCTTCCGCGGGTCGGTAAAAATCGACGGTGACTTCGTGGTATCCGCACGCAGCACCTTCTGGAAAAACCTTGTCGTCACCGGAAACCTCTATCTCTGTCCCGAATACCAGATAAAAGGAAATGTATCCTGCAAATCAGGCGTAATCTCCCGCGGGTGTGTCATAGACGGCGAACTCTCCGTAAGCGAGGGGCCCATGACACTCTGCGACGGAGCGGATGTTCACATCGTATCC
>JAGHSU010000066.1 GCA_018065685.1 Candidatus Methanocorpusculum equi
GAATATAAATATCTGTATCAGTCAGATGAAATACTGGTAAAATATGCCTGAATACCAATAATTTTGCGTGTACGCGTTTGTTCTGCGAGGAAATCAGGAAAAACCGCGCGGCATTACGACTCGAGGTATGCAGACTCGTTCTTTTCCAATGCAGCATGGATAAAACAACACATAAATTTCGGCTTTGGAATTGGGATACCAGATATTGCCCCGAAACATATACTTTTTATCCGGGAAAGCATACATTATCTTCATGACAAAATTTGTATGCACTGTCTGCGGATACACCGCTGAAGGAGACGAACCTCCTGCAGTGTGTCCTGTCTGCGGAGCACCTGCAGCGCTGTTTACCGCAATGCCGGACAGCGGTTCAGCGGCACCGAAAGACAACTCTTCCCCGAACTCTGCACCCGTGTCCTACCCTGAGGATATGACAGCACGTGAACTGAGTGCCTGTTTCTCCAGTCTTGCAAACGGCTGCGACAAACAGCAGAAACCGGTGGAACGCGACTGTTTCAATGAACTTTCAGCATACTATCTGTCTTTTGCGGAAAAAACGGAGACACCCTCTTTTGCAGCGCTGAAAGAGGCAGCAGAGGCGGACCTTTCAATACATTATCCGCGTGTAAAAGCAGCGGCATCTGATGCAAACGACCGCGGTGCACTCCGTGCCCTCGTCTGGAGCGAAAAGATCACTATGATTCACCAGGTACTCCTCTCACGCTACGAAAGAGAAGGGGATACGATGTTTAAAGGACAGAACATCTATGTCTGTCCGGTTTGCGGCTTTATCTCTGTCGACACCAATCCCCCGGAAAAATGCCCGGTCTGTTCCGTTCCTCCGTGGAAATTTGAAACAATCAGCGGGGGTGTATAAGATGAAAGAGCGTGTTGCCGTCAGAAATCTTCGGTTGTGCACAAAAGAATGTGTCTGTCTCTATGTCTGTCCTACCGGTGCCTCCGATACAGAAAACAGCATCATTGACACGGAAAAATGTACAGGATGCGGAATCTGCGCAGAAGCATGCGGTTCTGGAGCAATCTCCATGCTTCCGCTGACCTACCCAAAACAACAGAACCACCGCGAAAATATTATAAAGGAGATGCGGACCCTGCTTCGGCGAAAAACAGAAGCGGAAGGGACAGCAGCGGCTCTTCCGGGACCGTTTGCCCGCGCACTGGAGCGCTCAAACCGTGTCATGGCTGAGGATATCATTCGCGAGGCAGGCTACATGCTTCCGCAGAGTAAAAACACACATGACCTTCTGGAAAAAACAGCAGCCGGAAGCGGCCCAGAGGCCGCAGCAAAACTGCTTTCACTGCTCGACGTAAACGAGTAAACAGACGCGGGTAAAACAATTCACCCGTCTTTTCTTTTTTTGACGGCTCCCTTTACGGATGTTTTTCCCGGTATGAGGCCCCAGGTCCCATCGCAAGCAGTTCATCAAGGGTATTCACATTTCTGAATGTTTCAAGACCGCTGTCATATTCTCGCAGTTCATCGGTTGTAACCCGTAAGGTATTCAGGTTCTGAATCATTCCCTTAAGCGAAGTGTCCGGATGTTCAGTCAGATACCGCCGGACCGAATCTGTTCTGTACACCGAGTGAAGCGGTTCAATCTCAGACTCATTCCACGCCGGAACAACCGCCTCGTATGAGGAAAGGCGGTCAAAAAGATATGATACAATACTGCGGTTTACCGTCGGCATATCACAGGCCGCGATAAAAACCGCATCCCCTTTTATCTCCTCAATCCCTGATGCGATACCGCCGATGGGCCCCAGGCCGTTTTGTTTATCCCACGTGCAGCGGACATTGTCCGGAAGGCCTGCAAAATGAGCTGTCTGCTTCTCGTTTTTAGCAACGATTACAATCTCATCCGTGATACCTGAAAATACCGCAACAAGCCGGGCGATAAACGAGCACCCCTTGTACGAGAAAAAATACTTCTCCCTGCCGTTGACCCGCTTTGCCTCCCCCCCGGCAAGAATCATCGCTGAACGACTGACTGACATATTCTTCTTATCTATTGGCTGTTCTTCTATGTAAAACCAGACATCATATAATCCGGCGCCGAAAGAGGACATAATATATGATATGTGCGTTCCATGCCGCTGCATGCCCCTGCACAAGTATCAGCTATGCTTGTATTTCCGGGAGAAACCATCCGGAAAACAAAGATGAATTAACCTAGTGTGTATATTATTGTATTAAAA
>JAGHSU010000011.1 GCA_018065685.1 Candidatus Methanocorpusculum equi
GACGGAGCTTGAGCTTCTCCTCAATGAGCCGAAGATGGCGTTTAATGTAAACACGCGGGAAGAGCTTGAGGCGGCGGAGAGACTTTTTTCCGAGATGCAGAGCGGGAAGCGGTAAAAGGAAGAGGGACGATCTCTATTCTTCCCGGTGTTTTTTGCAGATGGGGAGAGACGGATTTCGGTGCGTATGTTCTTCCCGTTGCGCTGCCGGATTGGTGTGGATGCTATTCGCCGTAAAGCCGGGAGACTGCGGCTCATTTTCCAGTCTGTCTGCAGTTCATACACGACAGGAATAAACGCAGCGTGTCAGAATATTGTCAGAACAAAATACATTGAAAATGCCATATAAATCGGAAACCGGCCAATATTTCTGAGCAGTTCAACACAGCCGGTCATGCATGATGTCAGAATAAATGTCAGAATAAATAATAATCAGAAGAGCATATATTATTCATAAAAGCAGGAACCCAACGACACCATGATACCCGAATCCATCCTCTCAGAACTCCGCAGCGGGGAAAACCAGCATTGTGAGTTCAAACGCAGAGCTGAAAAAAGCCTTGCGGATGAAGCGGCAGCGTTCGCCAACGCATCCGGGGGAAAAATCTACATCGGTGTTGACGACGACGGGTCAGTCTGCGGAACAGACACCTCGAATCGCGAACGGGCCCGGATTGAAGATACCCTGATCAAGATTGAACCGAGGATTCACACTGACCTTGAAATCAGAGAAAACATCATAGTCATCACCGTCCCGGAAGGGGAGAACAAACCCTATATGACTCCAAACGGTTTCTTCCTCCGCTTCGGAACCCTCACCCGGAAAATGACACGCAGTGAGATTATTGAACTGATGCAGGACGGGCAGCAGGTGGTCTTTGATTCAGCAGTGAACAGCTCTGCGAAATACCCCGCGTCATTTAATCCGGAAGCGTTTGCCTCATTTCTTTCCCGGGCAAAACTCAAAGAGACCGGCTCACGTGAGGATATGCTGTTAAACCTTGGTGCAGTCCGGACCGATGGAAAAGGAGCTGTTTCGTTTACGAATGTAGGGGTTTTGTTTTTTGCGAAACGGCCGGTCTCCCATCTTCCGAATGCATCTGTTGTCTGTGCATTGTATAAGGGGCTGGATAAGACTCATATTCTGGACCGGAAAGTCTTTGAGGGGACGATTATTGAGAATATTGAGGATACGATGCTGTATCTTCAAAGCCATCTGAACGTCCGGTATGAGATTTCCGGTCTTCAGCGGAAGGAGATTTTCGATATCCCTGAGACAGCACTAAGGGAGGTTGTGGTGAATGCAGTTTGTCACCGGAATTATTTCGAGCAGGGTGCCTGCACAGTTGTTGAGATTTTTGATGACCGTGTGGTTGTTTCAAATCCGGGTGGTCTTGTGAAGGGGTTAACGCGGGAGATGTTCGGGAAGGTGAGCGTTGCACGAAATCCGGTCATCGCATCGATGCTGCAGAGAGCAGAGTTTATTGAGAAGATGGGGTCGGGAATCTCACGGATTAATCAGTCCATGACAGAGGCAGATCTTCCGGAGGCGGTTTTTGAGTTCGATACGTCATTTCTGGTTTCGCTGTACCGGGACTCGTTTTTTGCTGCGGGTCATTCAGATGCGGTTCTTTCAAAGCTCGGGAGTAGTGTCCTTGATTTGTTTGCGGAGAGTCCTAAGCTTTCGGTGCATGAGGCTGCGGTTCGCCTGGGGAAGTCAGACCGGACTATTTTCAGAGAGGTAAAGAAGCTGGAGGATGAGCGGGTTCTGTTCCGGGTTGGTGCAAATAAAAACGGGAGCTGGAGAGTGCGCAGGTGAGGGTGTCGCCGGGGCGCGGGCGGGCTGCCGGGGGAAAAAGAAGATTTGAAGCGTCAGCTGCATCAACCCCGGGATGATTCATTCCGCTGATTTATATCTCCGCAGATGAAACAATATGTATGCACCCGTACGCGGAAAAAATCACAAAAGTAGGCGCATACGCCAACAATACCTTTCTGACCCTTGGAATCGAACCGGTATCCTGGGGAAACTCCTCTGCTGTTTTGAAGATGGGGGTAACCGAACGGCTCCACAACGGAGCAGGAGTTTTACAGGGCGGATTCTACACAATATTAGGCGACGAGGCAATCGCTCTCGCCATTCATGCCGAGCTTGAGGAGGGGCAGAATGCTGCCACCATCTCCGAGACAACCGAGTTCCTGAAAGGGGTAAAAGAGGGGACGGTGTTCGCAGAAGCGCATATCACCAAAAAAGGGGCGGAGGGTCATCTTTGCCGAGGCGGAGGTCCGTGAGGGGCCCCCCGGGGGAAGGTTCTTTCGAGAACAAACGCATCATATCTTGTGATGTAAGTCTGTGGTCGGAAAAAAATTAAAAAAAACAGGCGGATAAAAACAGATATTATCTGTTACTTCCCTTCTCCCTTTTCACCCGGTCTGCCTCCGGACTTCTGTTTTCCTCTCGTAGCAGCCAGAGCGACCGCGACAATTGCCCCGAGGGCCACAACAAGCCCAATAACCAGCGCTATCAGACAGCCTGCAGGACCGCTTTCCTCCCCGGTCGAGTAATCCGGAAGCGGGGCGTTCCACTGAACCAGGTCGTTTGCCTCACCTGTGACCTCATCTCCTGTTGCCGGAGCAAAGACCTCTTTCTGCCCCTCATTCACGAGGAACGTACTGTCAAGTCCGTCCGGATTTGACGAGGCGAAAAAGACGGCGCAGCCTCCGATAACAAGAGCCGCTACCAGTCCGACGACAAGGAATTTTTTGATGGAAACCGGTTTTTTCCCAGTGTTCCCGGTTAAATCAGGGCGGACCTTGAAGAGGAGTGCAATGAGAACTGCCGTGATGACACCTTCAATCGCACCGATAATGGCGTGATAGATAAACATCACCGGAAGACCGACGTTAAGCAGGATAGCGCCTGTCAGTGCCAGCTCGAGTGCACAGAAACATGCCGCGATGACACAGGCAAGCCACCCCGCAATACCTGCAGAAAACGGACGCGGAAGTTTCTTTGAAGCGAACTTATATGAATAAAAGCCGACGCATCCTGCAATGAATCCCATGTTAATGATGTTCAGCCCGAGGGCTAAGACACCGCCGTCTCCGAAAATCAGCGCCTGTATGACCAGAACAATGGTCAGAACAAAGACCGCGGCAAACGGGGACCCGAACACTATCGCTGCAAGTGCCCCTCCTACCAGATGTCCGGAGACACCAAAGCCTGTCGGGAGGTTAAATGCCTGAAGCGCAAAGATACCTGCCGCGATTACAGCGAGAATCGCAATTTTTTGTGCAGTCAGGTTTTTCCTTGCCCAGTTAATGGAAAAACCGAGCAGAACAGCTGCAATTACGCAGCCGATGATACCTACGGCGATTCCCCACGGGGAATAACCGAATATGAAATCGGGAATATGCATCTCAACTAACTCCTCTTAATAGTATTACGTTTATGATATTTATATCATTCTGTTCATACATGTTTTAATATTAGTAACACTCAAAACACCTGTTCGTAACACCAGTATGAAATAATGCATATTATTATCCTAATCAGACACGTTTTGGATTACGTATCCAAAAAGCGTAATATATTTCTGTCTCCAGCTCTTATATAATACTGAAATATGTACCGCATCGAAACCGAAAATCTCTGCTACTCCTACGCACATGCAGACCGCCCCGCCCTGGAAAATGTCTGCTTTAAGGCGGGAACCGCAGAGCGGATTGCAATACTCGGACCAAACGGTGCGGGAAAAAGTACCCTTTTCAAACATTTCAACGGCATTCTGCAGGGCACATCAGGAACGGTAAAAATTGACGGAGAACCGGTTACCAAAAAAAATATCCCGTCAATCAGACGAAAGGTAGGAATCGTCTTCCAGAATCCCGATGACCAGATATTCTCCTCCACCGTGGAGCAGGACATAGCATTCGGACCAAACAACCTGGGCTTATCGGAAGAAGAAACCGCAAAACGTGTTGATGCGGTATCCCACATGTTAGCCCTTGAAGACCTGCGGCCCCGCGCTCCGCATCACTTATCAGGAGGGGAGAAAAAACGTGTCGCAATCGCGGGAATTCTCGCGATGGAGCCTGAGGTGCTGATTCTGGATGAACCGACCGCAGGACTTGACCCGGCAGGGGTTGCCGAACTATTTGAGTTCATCAACAGTCTTCCGGGAACACTCGGATGCACGATTATTTACTCAACGCACCAGCTGGAGCTTGTCCCCGAGACCGCAGACAGAGTCTATGTCCTCGAAAAAGGAAAAATCACCGGAGAGGGCGCCCCGAGTGAGATATTTCTGCGCGGAGACTTAATCAAAAGTGCACGCCTCGAACTCCCGCCTCTTCTAAAACTTACCGCATCCCTTCGTGACGCGGGAGTCGATGTTACCACATCATCCTGTTATCAGGATATCGAAGACTCGGTGCTTCGCGCTTTCGGAAAAGAGCCGAAAAAACACACAGAGCATCACGCAGAAGTCCACACCCATGGCGGACTGGAAACACATCCGCATTACCACACGGGACAATGACACTTATAGACGAACTCTTCAGCATCGAGCGGGAAGCGGCAAAGACGAGCCCTGTTCACAGCATGGACTCGCGGATTAAACTGATATTCTGCCTCTGCGGGCTCTTTGCCGCGGTCTTTATGCCCTATGCAGTATCTCCCGGGGAGCTGATTTCATGGAAACAGACCGCAGGACTTGCCGCTGTATTTCTGCTCTTCATAGCCCTCTATTTCTTATCCGGTGCCTCGTGGAAATACTATCTCATGCGGCTGTGTCTGATAGTCCCCTTCGGTATTTTCATTATTATCCTGCAGCCGTTTTTCTTTAATCCGTACTATGATTCATATCACATCATATTTACGGTGTTTGGCGTCTCTGCATACTGGGAGTCGCTGGTATTTGCCTTATCTCTTTTTGTAAAACTGGTAATCTCTATCTCATTTATTATTCTGCTGTCGGCCACCACCACCTCGCAGGAGATGCTAAATGGTGCCGCACGTATGCATGTTCCGCGGATTGTAGTAACCGTCTTTTCACTTACCATCCGCTATCTCTACGTGTTCGCACAGATGTTTCAGAAGATTATGCTTTCCTTCTCATGCCGCGGATTCAGTCACTGGGGGCACGGACTTCCCCTGAAGTACCGCCTGCACGTCATCGGCGAAGGGGCGGGGACACTCTTTGTACGCTCCCTTGACCAGGGAGAAAAAACCTATACTGCAATGTGCTGCAGAGGATACAGTGAGGATTCTGCTGTCTATGTTTCCCCAAAGCGGATTAACGGATTTGAGTGGGTGTTTCTCGTCTGTATTGCCGGGTATCTGGTGCTCTTCCCGGTTCTTATCTATATGATGCTGTAACCATACGGAAATCTCTTTTTTGTCCCATCATCGAATCAGTTAGCATTCAGATACACTAATATGATGTGAGAATGAATATATAACTAATTATTCTATGCCGTTTCCTGATGTATCAAAGACAGTTCACCTTACCGACGAAGGGATTGATGATATCCTTAAAACTCTCGTCTCCTGTCTGGATGAAACAAAGTGTGAATCAGGTACTTCCAATGAAGTCCGGACCGGAATTTCCTTTGTACTTCGCCGCTGGCAGACCGGACTTGGAGAAGACACGGTCTGTATGCTGCAGTCCGGAAAACGGACGGGAAGAACACAGGTAATTATTGCTGCCCCGGGAAAAAAGTCAGTATCATCCCCAAAGACGGCGAAGATGTGCTTCCTGAAAGTGAAAAGACACTATCTCCCCTGCTCTCCCATACCGGAATAGCAGTTTCATTTCAGTATGAAAACGGCGAAAACCGGATAACTCTCCAGCCGCGGCGGAAAAAAACTTAATCCGATTATCCCGCTGTTAGCGGCAATCGCGGCCGGAATAATTACCGGATTAATCCTTACAAATCTCCCTGCAGAGGTAAGCTCAGGGATTGCAAAAAGTGTATTTACGCCGCTTTCCGATACATTTCTCGGAGTGCTCAAAACCATATCCATTCCGCTCATTTTCTTATCCCTTACGTGGGGTATCTACAGTATCGGAGATCTTTCCACCTTAAGCAGCATTGGAAAAAGTCTCATTGGAAGATATATTGGCAGAGTGTTTTTCACCCTGATTGTATCTCTGATAATTCTCCTTCCGGTACTGCCTGTCGTCTTCAGTTTTAACGGAGAGATGGGGAACCCGTTTTCCCCAGTATTCCAGACAATACTTGGGATGGCCCCGTCAAATATCGCCGCACCGTTTCTCAACGGAAACACCCTTCAGGTCATCTTCATCGCAGTTCTCTTCGGGCTTGCTCTCCTTGTGCTGAGTAAAAAGGTCCCCGAATGTGTGAAGGCCATTGGTCAGCTAAACTCTGTGATACAGAAGGTAATGGGTTGGATTATCTACCTGATTCCCATATTTATTTTTGCGAATGTGGTAAACGTTATGCTGACCGTCCCGATGTCAGATCTGATATCCTGCTGGAAGCTCCTCGCAGGATTTATGGTGTGCATACTGGTCGTTATTATAATTATGATTTTCTCGGTCTCACTGCGTTTGTAGTATCCCGAAATTAGTTCAGTATTTATCTGATTCTGAATCGCATCCATCACACGCAGCCCAG
>JAGHSU010000084.1 GCA_018065685.1 Candidatus Methanocorpusculum equi
ACGCAGAGCACCACGAGTGCAGATGCAGGAAGGTGAACTGAGATGGACAGAGATGCAGCAGACCGCCTGCGCGACTTTAAGGAGGTTGACACCGGATTTACTGCAGATGAGGCAGTAGCCGAGGCAAAGCGCTGTCTTCAGTGCAAAAAGCCCCTCTGTATTGCAGGCTGCCCGGTAAATATCGATATCCCCGCCTTTATCAAAGAGATTGCCGAAGGATACTTTAAAAACGCCGCGGCAGTCATCAAAAAGGACAATATGCTTCCTGCAGTCTGCGGACGCGTATGCCCGCAGGAGACACAGTGTCAGGGTGCCTGTATCCTTTCAAAGAAAGGATACCCGATCTCCATCGGATACCTGGAGCGCTTCGCAGCAGACAATGCCGCAGAAGAAGAGACTCCGGAAAAGGCAGAACCAACCGGAAAACACGTCGCGGTTGTCGGCTCCGGCCCGGCAGGACTTACCGCTGCCGCAGAACTCTCCCGTATGGGTCATGCGGTGACCGTCTTTGAGTCGCTCCACGAGGCAGGGGGCGTTCTTATGTACGGAATCCCCGCCTTCCGTCTGCCCAAGGATATTGTCCAAAAGGATATCGCCGCGGTAGAAGCACTCGGCGCGGAGATTAAGACCAACCATATTGCAGGACGCTCTGTCCCGGTCGCCGAACTGCTCTCCTATGATGCGGTGTTTCTCGGAACCGGTGCAGGTCTTCCCTACTTTATGGGAATCGAAGGAGAAAACCTCCCGGGCGTTTACTCGGCAAACGAGTATCTGACAAGAATCAATCTGATGGGAGCCGACCGGTTCCCGGCACAGGACACCCCGGTAAAGCTCGGCCTCAAAGTGGTTGTCGTGGGCGGCGGAAATGTGGCAATGGATGCCGCACGTGTCGCACGGCGCACCGGTGCTGATGTCACCCTGATGTACCGCAGAAGCGAAAAGGACATGCCTGCCCGTCTCGATGAGGTCCGCCACGCAAAAGAAGAAGGAGTACACTTTATGACAGAGACAAATCCGGTAAAGTTCCTCGGAGAAAACAATGCGGTCTCCGGCGTCGAAGCGGTTAAAATGCAGCTCGGAGACGCAGGAGCAGACGGCAGAAGCACATTCTCGGTCATTGGGGGAAGCAACTTCACCGTCCCCGCCGATGTTGTGGTAGTCGCCATCGGACAGGGGCCGAACCCGCTTCTTCTGCGGATGCTCCCGGGTCTTACGCTGAACAAAAACGGAAGCATTGCAGTTGATGAGAACGGCAAGACCAGCATCCCCAATGTCTATGCAGGAGGAGATGCGGCAACAGGGGCTGCCACAGTCATTCTTTCCATGGGCACCGCAAAGAAAGCGGCAAAAGCCATCGATGCAGCACTGCGGGGAGCGTAACGGAGCGGCATCATGAAGTGTATTGTAACAGGAGGCGCAGGATTCATCGGCTCACATCTGACAGACCTTCTGGTCTCACAGGGGTGCGAGGTTGTTGTCATTGACTCAATGGCTGCCGGACGGATGGAAAATCTGAAAAACGTCGACGGAAAGATTACCTTTGTGAAGTGCGACCTGCTTGATGACGGATGGCAGGAGCAGTTCAAAGGAGCAGACCGCGTCTACCACATAGCAGCAGACCCAGATGTCCGCGGCTCGGCCAGAAAGTCACGCGAAGTGTACGAGAACAATGTAACAGCCACTGTCCGTGTGCTTGAAGCAATGAAGGAGTACGATGTAAAAGAGATCGTCTTTACCTCGACCTCGACGGTCTACGGCGAGGCCTCAGTTATCCCGACTCCTGAAACATACTCTCCGATGGTCCCGATTTCCATCTATGCGGCATCCAAACTCGCCTGCGAAGCAATGATTTCCGCATATGCCGCAACCTACGGCTGGCATGCATGGGTGTACCGGTTTGCAAACATCATCGGTGCCCGCAGCACCCACGGTGTTATCTATGACTTCGTGCAGAAACTGCGTGCAAACCCGAAGGAGCTGGAGATTTTAGGCGACGGAACACAGGCAAAATCCTACCTGTCAGTCGGAGAGTGTGTAAACGCTGTGGTGTTTGCACCGACCATCTCCCATGACACCTTCAACTTCTTTAACATCGGCTCCGAGGACTGGGTGACGGTAAAACGCATCGCTGAACTCGTGGTAGAAGAGATGGGCTTATCCGGTGTCTCGTTTAAATTCACCGGCGGCGACCGCGGCTGGGTAGGAGACGTTCCGAAGATGCAGCTTTCGGTCGACAAGCTCAAATCCTTTGGCTGGAATCCGAAGAGCTCCTCGGAGGATGCAGTAAGAGCCGCCATCAGGGCGACTCTCGAAGAGTAACTCCCGGTCCTGAGAGATATTGGATGATTACCGCTGTATTTACCGACGGAAGTACGAAAGAAACGGAGGCAGGGACGGTTGAGTCCGTGCTGCGCTCCCTCGGTCTGAACCCCTACGAGATTCTCGTAACCCGCTGGGACGAGCTTCTGACCGCAGATGAGGAGCTTTCCGACGGGGATACGGTGCAGCTGGTATCTATCGTCCACGGCGGGTAAACCATGGGAAGATGCAGCATCTGCGGACGCCCTGCGGCATTTGCGGCAGAGGACGGCCCGCTTTGTGCAAAGCACTTTACGGAATGGTTTGAGAAACGTGTCCGTGAGACCATTCTGAAATACCGGATGGCAGAGCCCGGGATGCGGCTTTGTGTCGGATTTTCCGGCGGAAAGGACAGCACGGTTCTCTTAACAGTGCTTGCAAAGCTTCTTCCGGAGACAGAACTCATTGCCGTTACGGTGGATGAGGGAATCTCCGGCTACCGTGACGACACCATAGCCGAGGCGAAGCGGACGGTACAGGCACTTGGTGTCGAACACAGAATCCTTTCATTCCCGGGGTTCTGCGGGAAGACTCTCGATGAACTGCTTGAAAAGCATCCGGAGGGGGCATGTTCCGTCTGCGGGACACTGCGGCGCCGCATCCTGAACACGGCTGCCCGTGAGATGGATGCAGACAGAATCGCCACCGGTCACTGTCTGGATGATGAGGCGCAGTCGATTGTGATGAACTATCTGAGAGGGGACATTACCCGGGTAACCGGACAGTTTAACTCAAACTCTGCTGACTTTTTTATTCCGCGGATAAAACCGCTCTGCCGTTCGACGGAACGGTCGGTCGTAGCCTACGGTCTTGTAAATAAGCTTCTGCGTCCTCTTCACGAGTGTCCGTACACAAAGTATGCCCTGCGGCGGGATGTCAGGACGTGGCTCGGGGAACAGGAGTATGAACATCCGGGAACACTTCTGAAGATAGCAGAAGGTCAGGAGGAGCTGCTCTCCCGTATCCAGGAGAAAAAAGAACCGAAGATGCTGCTCCACCCCTGTGAAATCTGCGGAGAACCCACCGGCAACAGGATATGCGCGGCGTGTGAGAAACTCAATAAAATTTTAAACGAATAACGTGCTGATTTTCCCAAAAAAGACCGCAAAGAGCGGAGAATGACACCGGCATCCGCCGCAAAAACCACTCTGTTTTTCTGAAAAAAAGAGAATAAACGAAAGGGATTCGATCCAAATGACCAAGGCGGATGCCTGCTTTGCTATTGCCGTATCATCTCCTCTGCTCTGCCGCCAAACCAGCAGTCTTAATATAACTCAAAATAAATGTATTAAAACAAATAAATTGAAGGTTATGTAATATTAATGTTAAAACATCCTGTCTCTCTGCTTCCACTCCTCCTCATAATTCTCACTGCCTCCGCCGGACTTTCGCTTTTCATCGGCGTATCAGGTACTGAACTGTTCTCCTATACTCCGGAGCTGCTTCACAAACTCCTGATAGATGTGAGACTTCCGCGTATCCTCGGCGCTGCTATCGTAGGTGCAGGACTTGCTGCTGCAGGATGTGTGATGCAGGGGATTTTCAGAAACCCGATGGCGGACCCGTACCTTCTCGGAACAAGTGCAGGCGGGTCGCTTGGGGCCGCATTTTCGATTGTGACACTCGGCGGACTCCTGCAGCCGGTCTTTGCCTTCATAGGGTCTCTCGGGTCAACGGTTCTTGTCTATTTTGCATCGAGACGCAACGGAAGAGTTGCTGTTGAAACCCTGCTTCTGACGGGTATTGCGGTCTCCCTTCTCTTCTCCGCCGTCCTATCATTTCTTATCTACAGCGCCGGAAGCAACATAAAACAGATTATGTTCTTTACGATGGGAGGCTTCTGGAATGTGTACTGGAATGATGTGCTGCTTGGTCTTTTCATCCTCGGGGCATCTCTTGTTCTCTTCATCTTTTCACGTGACCTGAATGTCTTGTCGCTTGGTGAAGAGGAGGCGGTACACCTTGGAATCTCCACGGAAAGAACCAAACGCATTCTTCTTCTCATCTCCGCATTTATCACCGCTATTGCGGTCTCGATTGCCGGGTGCATCGGGTTTGTGGGACTTATCATCCCGCACATCATACGCCTGTTAACCGGCCCCGACCACAGAATCCTTCTTCCGGCATCGATGCTTGCGGGAGCCGTCCTTCTGGTGCTCGCAGACACCCTGTCACGGTCTCTTCCGACCGAGCTTCCGGTAGGTATCATAACAGCAGTCCTCGGAGCTCCCTTCTTCATCTATCTTTTACGCAGGAGGACGAAGGTATGAGCTGTATTGATGTCCGCGGCATTACCGTAGGCTACGGAGAGCATACAGTTATCAGAGATCTTTCGCTTTCCGTTGAGAGAGGAGAGTTTGTCGGAATCCTCGGGCCGAACGGGTGTGGAAAGACGACGCTTCTCAGGTCAATGACGAGGATTTTAAAGCCGGATGCCGGAACAGTTCTTATCGAGGGAAAGGAGCTCGGCTCATATGATGCAAAGGAGTTTGCAAAGCTTGTGGGCTGTGTCAATCAGGCAACAGATACCGCATTTTCCTTTCAGGTAAAGGATATCGTGATGATGGGGCGGCACCCGTATGCGGGAGAACTCAGACCCCTGACGGAGGAGGATCTGAAGATTGTGGATGAGGCGATGCGCTTTACGCAGGTAAACCACCTCAAAGACCGGCTTATAACAGAGCTTTCCGGCGGTGAGCGGCAGCGTGTTTTGATTTCGAAGACCATTGCCCAGCAGCCGAAGATTCTTCTGCTCGATGAACCTACAAACCACCTCGATGTCTGCCACCAGATTGAGATTTTACAGATGCTTAAAAGTCTTACACCGGAGATTACCGTTGTGTGTGTGCTCCATGATTTAAATCTGGCATCAACGTTCTGCGACCGGCTCGTGTTAATGGACAAGGGCTGCATTAAAGCAGCGGGGACTCCTTCAGAGGTGCTTACCCCGAAGATGGTCTATGACACATTCTCGGTCCGGATGATTATATCTCCCCACCCGCTGACGGGTAAACCCTATCTTGTCCCCGAGTACGGGGTGTTTTCAAATCCGGGTTCAAAGCGTATCCATGTCATCTCCGGTGGAGGGTCGGGGACGGAGCTGTTCTATGCGTTTGTCCTCCGGGGTTTTGCGGTCTCTGCCGGTGTATTGTCCCTGAATGATTCGGATGCGGCAGCGGCACAGACGCTTGGAATCCGCGGGGTGTTTGAGCCGCCGTTTGCTGCGGTGAGCAGTGAGTCTGCCGCAAAGATGCGTGAACTGATAGATGATTCAGATGCAGTGGTTCTTGCCGGAATGCCTGTTGGTCCCGGAAATCTGGAGAATCTTTCGGTGCTGCTGGATGTAAAAAAGCCGGTGTATATCTTAGGTTCTGTGACGGATTTTGCCGGTGGGCGTGCAAAGACTTTATGTGATGAGCTGGTACGGAGCGGGGCAAAAACTGCAGAAAGTCTTCCGGAACTCGTGAAGATGATTCAGTAATCTTTTTCAAATCCATTTTTCAAAAAAAAATATAATGAGGCTCAATATCCCTTACAGCAGCCGGTACAGCGTTTCC
>JAGHSU010000055.1 GCA_018065685.1 Candidatus Methanocorpusculum equi
TTGGAGATGAGGCCCAGGCGCTCTCCGAACTTTCCGTTTACGAGGGATGCAATCTTTTTGCCCTGTGCAAACGAGCCGATTGCAGCCTCCTGTCCTGCGGTACCTGACCCTGAGAGCACCAGAATCTCATTCTGTGTTCCGAACGCGGGTTTGAGCATCCGTACGATATCTGCGTAGATTCCGCCTAACTGTTTGCTTCTGTGGTTGATTGCCTGCGGAAGCATTGCGGCGCGCACCGAGTCGGGCATCGGGACCGGCCCGGGCATCATTAAGAGTGTTTCCTTATACATAATTTTTCGTCGTTTACATATATGTGAATCAACATAATAATAATCATTCCTTACTATGACCGAAGTTTCAGTTATTGCAGGCTCGGCGTCGGACCAGGCTATCATCGATAAAGCCGTCTCCGCGCTCGAGGCACACCATGTATCGTATGAGACAAAAATCCTTTCCGCCCACCGCGACGCAGAAGCCCTCGATGCCTATGTAAAGGCCTCGGATGCAGCGGTTTTCGTCTGTATTGCCGGGATGTCTGCCGCGTTACCCGGGGTTGTTGCCGCCAGAACGAAAAAGCCGGTCATCGGAGTCCCCGTTTCCGGAAAGCTCGGCGGACTCGATGCCCTTTTATCCATCGCGCAGATGCCCAAAGGGGTACCTGTTGCCTGCATGGCAATCGACGGCGGGGAAAACGCAGGCCACTTTGCCGCGCGCATTTTAGGAAAAGCCTGACCTGATGGACAGCACCGGATTTTTTGAACGCGGATGCGAAGCGCGCGACGGGGGAGATGCCCGCCGCGCAGAATCTTTTTTTTGAGGAAGCGGTGCGGCTCGAGCCGGACAATCCTGTCTATCTTGCAGAGCTCGGGCTTCTTAAGAGCGAACAGGGTCTCGATGAGGACGCGCTTTCTATTCTGGAGCGTGCGGTATCACTCGGGCCGGAGACTGCAGCTGTGCAGTCCGGATACGGGATTGTTCTTTTCCGCTGCGGGCGGTCCGAAGATGCAGTCTCCGCCTTTGAGCATGCGGCAACGCTGAATCCGGATGTTCCCGAGTACTGGGAAAATCTCGGTCTGGCGCTTGCATCCCTCAACCGCTTTTCCGAAAGCGATGAGGCATTTTCACGTGGGCTTGAGGTGATGCCGGATTCGGCTGACCTCTGGCACCATAAGGGGACAGTTCTCTCCGCGCTCGGTTTTCGCGGGCGCGCCCTTCACTGTTTCAGGAATGCGGAACGTTTCCGGTGACGCGGCAGTCTGCTCCCTCATCAACCGGTATATTCATCTTTTCAGCAGTTGACCTATACAGTATATGTCACAGCGTGCCGCAGATGCCGTATTTCAGGGACTGTTCTCCCTGACCGATATCAGATATATTTTGAGAACCACCGCCCCCCAGCACAAGCTCTCGGACGAGGAGAAGCAGAAAGTCGAAAAAGCGCTTGCATCCGTTGAAAAGCAGATTGCCATTCTCAGAGGTGAACTGCTGTGAGCATCCGCTGCGGAGGAAACTGTAATGTTGAAGCGCGTATGCGTGATGAGCTTGCCATCAACATTGACCCGATTCAGGTGGGCGGCCGCTTAACACCCGAAGCCATGAAGGCCATCATTGCCTGGGGCGACGGCTACTCGGTCTGTGATAACTGCAGAAAGCCGTTTCGGCTCGACTACATCGAAAACCCGCCCTTAAAGGATTTCCACGCGGATGTCGCGGAGTGGCTCGGGATGGCGCAGGCACGCACGGTTCCAGGTGCCCGCAGAGGTTTTCAGCAGGTGGCAGAGGCATACGTTGAAAAAGGAGACCCGGTTTTAATCGGCTCTCTTGCCCACTACACCTCATATCTTTCGATTGAGGGACGCTGCGGAGTTATCCGCGAAATCCCCAAAACAGAGGACAACCATATCACGGCAGAAGCTGCGGCAGAGCGCATCGAAGATGTCATCCGCGAGTTCGGAACAGCGCCGAAGCTCCTTTACATTGACCAGGTGGACTATCAGTTCGGAAACATTCATGATGTAAAAGGCATCGCCAAAGTGGCACACCAGTATGATATTCCGGTGCTTTGTAACGGTGTCTACACCGTAGGTATCATGCCTGTTAACGGAAAAGACCTCGGTGTTGATTTCATCGTGGGGTCCGGTCATAAAAGTATGGCAGCTCCTGCTCCATCGGGAATTTTAGCGGCAACCGAAGAGGGGGCGGAACAGGTCTTCAGGACAACAAAGTCCTCAGGAGACCTTACCGGGCGCACGTTTGGTCTGAAGGAGGTCGGAATCCTCGGATGTTCCCTGATGGGAGCACCTATTGTGGGACTTCTTGCGTCGTTTCCCACAGTCCGCGAGCGGGTCAATCATTTTGAGGGGGAATTATCCAACAGTAAGCTCATCGTTGAGGCGCTCCGGTCGATTGAGGGGACGAAGATTCTTTCCGAGTACCCGCGCCGTCACACGCTTACCCGCGTTGATACCACAAACTCCTTCGATGTGGTTGCGCAGACGCACAAGAAGCGGGGATTCTTCCTCTCAAGTGCGCTCTCCAAGAAGGGAATCACGGGTATTATCCCCGGCGCTACACGCATCTGGAAGTACAACACCTACGGAATGACACGCGCCCAGGCAGAGTATGTTGCAGCGACCTATCTTGAGATAGCAGAGACCAACGGACTTGCCGTAAACAAGTAACCTGCATGTTCTATCATCTGACCGTAACCGATGACTGTAATCTCTGCTGTTCGTACTGCAGGGCAAAGATGTTTGACGAGGAGGACGAGCCCGCGGGAAGCCCTGGGACGATTGATGAGACACTCACCGAAAACTTCTCGGCATCCTTAGATGACCTCTATCGTTTTCTTTCAAGGGATGCGGACGCCGTTTTAACCTTTATCGGCGGGGAGCCTCTGATGTGCCCGCAGTTTGTGCAGACGGTAATGGACAATGCGCCTGTGAAACGGTTTATGCTGCAGACGAACGGGACAAAACTTTCCGCACTTCCTGCGGCGTACCGGAACCGGTTTGAAACGATTCTCCTCTCAATCGACGGGGATAAGGCACTGACCGACGAACACCGGGGAGAGGGTATCTATGATACGGTGACTGGTGTTGCAAAGCTTCTGAAATCCACCGGGTTTTCCGGCGAGCTGATAGCACGGATGACGGTTGCTGAGGACACCGACATTTACGCTTCGGTGACGCATCTTGCAGACTGCGGATGTTTTGATGCGGTTCACTGGCAGATGGATGCTGATTTTACCGGGGACCATTCGCACCGGAGGTTTGCGGAGTGGTCTCTCTCCTATAATGAGGGAATCCGGCGTCTTGCCGCTGAATGGCTTCGCCGTGTGAAGGCGACGGGCACTGTTCCCAAATGGTATCCGTTTTTGTCGACCACCGAGGATCTGCTTCTTGGAAAAAGCAGCAGACTGCGCTGCGGTTCTGGATATGCGAACTACAGCATTATGACGAACGGCAAAGTTGCTCCCTGCCCTATTATGGTCGGGATGGCGGACTATTATGCAGGCGACATCCGGACTGCAGACCCCCTCCGTCTTCCGGAGATTCCGATTGGAGAGCCCTGCACCTCCTGTGATATCTACGGGTTCTGCGGCGGTCGATGTCTTTACTCAAATATTGTACGTCCCTGGGGAGATGCATACAGGGAGGTCTGCGGCACGGTCCGGAATCTGCATGATGCCCTTTGCGGGATAATCCCCGAACTTCGTGTGATGCTTGATGCGGGCACTCTATCTATGGAGTCATTTTCCCACACCCGGTACAACGGCTGTGAGATTATTCCATGATTGATGTCTTAAGTTTTGACCCGATTCTCATCCTGGTACTTGCCGGTGCGGGGATTTTAGCAGGACTGTTAGCGGGGATTCTTGGTGTCGGCGGCGGGTTTTTGTTTGCACCTGCAGGGTACTTTGTGCTGCTTTCTGCGGGCTTTCCGAAGGAGACGGCGCTTCTTACGGCGTTTGGCATGAGTCTTGCCGCAGCGTTTCCGACTGTTCTGACCAGCGCTGTCGCTCATACAAGGCAGGGGAATGTGTCATGGAAGACTGCAGCTGTGATGGGTATCTGCGGGATGGTTTTCGGGTTTGCCGGAGGGTTTGCCGCGGCCTCTCTTCCGGTCAACGTACTTACGATTCTTCTTTCCATCTTCCTTGTAATCGGAGGTATCAGAATGATTACAAAGCTTCCGTGCGGAGAAAAAACAATGATGCCTTCCCCCCTTGCTGCAGGGATCGGGGCAGTCGGGGGATTTTTCTCAGGGCTTCTCGGAGTCGGCGG
>JAGHSU010000022.1 GCA_018065685.1 Candidatus Methanocorpusculum equi
CTGAGATGGCGCATATTCCGGGGGCTTCCATAGAGACACTCGAAGATACCCTGCAGCTCGCAGCAGATATTCTTCCCAAAGAAATTGCGGTGCAGATTCCCCCGAACCTGGCGGACACGGGACGTCTTCTTGGCTGCGGTGTTGATGACCTCGGGGGCGTCTCACCTGTTACAATCGATTATGTAAATCCCGAGCACCCCTGGCCTGCGGTAGAGGAGCTTAAAAGCCTGGTGTCTTCTGCGGGCTTCGGGCTTTCAGAGCGGCTCTGTATTTATGAGAAGTACTGTACTCCGGAATGGGTTGATGAACGGGTTCTCCCGTTCGTTCTGGACCTGAAGAAAAAAGTGTACGGGTAAGTGTACGGGTAAGTCCCGGGTAAGTGCGGGCAGAAGACCCGCGGACAGACACAGGTTTTACCCCTGTCTCTGTTCCCTGTCTCTGTTCCCTGTCTGTTTTTATTGTCTGCTTATCCCGTCTGTTCAGGCATCCATCTGCAGAAGTTCAAATGCCGCAAGCGCTTCCGCATACTCTTTCCCGAATCCGGGATGCAGATCCGGATGATACCGGTCGCGCAGTGTTCTGAAGGCGAGCGATATTGTCCTGAGGTCGGAGCCTTCCGGAATGCCGAGAATCCAGTACGCCCGCTCTTTTGTCATTGGTTCAAGCATAACATCTGTATGTTTTGTCTGCAGGTGTTAAATAGGAATCTGTTTGGCTGCCAGGTGTTTTTTGCAGCGATAAAGACAGAGAACATAAATAACTCCCGAAACAAAATATTACACAGACATATGAAGTACGCGGTTTCAGTTGCAGGTTCTGATTCATCGGCGGGAGCAGGTCTTCAGACGGATTTGAAAACCATGAATGCATGCGGCGTGTGGGGAATGACTGCAGCGGCTGCTCTTACTGCTCAGAACGGCACATGCGTTACGGAATCAGCGGCTGTTTCCGCCTCTTTTATCAGAAAACAGATAGAGACACTTTGTGCCGAGTTTCCTGTCGGATGCTGGAAAACAGGGATGCTTAACAACGCGGAAACGGTCTGTGCGGCGGCGTCAGCTCTTCCTTCGGATGCGCTTGTCGTAACAGACCCGGTTATTGTTGCAACATCAGGCAGTGTTCTGCTGGATACGGCAGGGGAAAAGGCGCTTTGTGAAAAGCTTCTTCCTCTGGCTCTGACAGTTACCCCGAACATTCCGGAGGCGGAGTATCTCTCGGGAATCCGCGTGACCGACCGGAAGTCCGCGTATGAGGCGGGGCAATGGTTTATGGAACAGGGAGCATCTTCGGTTCTTATCAAAGGAGGGCATAACGAGTCATGGGGCGGGTGTGACTTTTTCATTGATTCAGACGGAATCCGCCTGATTGAAGGGCGGAGACTTCCGTACTCCAATATCCACGGCACCGGATGCTGCCTCTCCGCTGCTGCTGCCGCATATATTGCCCTCGGGAAATCCCCGTATGCTGCGGTCTGTGCCGCAAAGGAGTTCGTAACCGCGGCAATTGAGCACTCTGTCGTGTATCCTTCGGGAAGACGCACCGTAAACCCCCTCTGGAAGGTGTTTTCTTCAGAAGAAGGGGTTTCAAAGACCTCAAATCCGTAAAACAGGGCTCTTCAGACGGTCAATGCATCCGGATGCGGGCTAATCCGTCTCATTTATACGGTATTAAATACAAAACATATAGAACTATGAGTGAGGAAGATGAGGTGACTTCGGATGACTCTGGCAGTAGTATTCGGACACTTCAGGGACCGTCACTCTGAATTTTTAACAGGATTTCTTACTCTTCTTATCAGCGTCGGCTTATCCTTTGCCGCAGGTATCTATCTGGGCTCGGTAAATGAGGTGCTGGTCTTAATTCCGGGTCTTATGGTGCTTGTAACACCATCGATTAATATGCGCGGGGCAATTGCGGGGATTCTTACGTCGCGTCTTTCCTCAGCCATGCATCTTGGTACTTTCGAGACAAGATTTTCCCGTAATTCAGACTTAGGAGACAATCTGCGTTCATCTCTTATCCTGACAATCATTATATCAGCAGCTCTCGCTGTCTTTGGAAAGCTTATCTGCCTTCTGACAGGAACGGAGGTCATCGGGCTTGTCGAGATGATTGTCATCTCGGTCATCTCCGGGACTGCGGCAGGTCTTGTGGTAACAGCAGTCGGTGTTCTCGTAAGTCTTTTCTGCTACAAAAAGCAGCTGGACCTTGATATGGTCGGAGCCCCTGCTGTAACTACCATCGGAGACATTGTAACGCTCCCCTGCCTTGTGGTAACAGCCCCTCTTGTTATGCAGCTTCCGCCTGTCTGGATGGGAATCTGCGGAATCTTTGTCCTGGCTCTTTTTGTCTGGGCGGTAATCTCTCTTATCCGCGGGACTGTGCTGATGAAGGATATCTTAAAGGAGGGTCTCCCGCTTCTTCTGCCGCTGTCGCTTTTGGGAATTGCGGCAGGGGTCCTCTATACCGGAAAGCTTGAGGCCCTCATAGCCGCTGCGGCGGTTCTGATTCTGATGTCGCCTTTTATGAACGGGTGCGGCTCTATCGGGGGAATTCTTACCTCCCGCATCGGGACCGAGATGCACATGGGTCTGGTTGATGCAAAACTGCTGCCGCAGAAACAGGTCTGGAAGCATTTCCTTGAAAATTACATTTATGCTGCAGTCATCCTTCCGCTGATGGGAATCATCGCTCATTTTGCGGCGGCGGCTCTTGGAATCTCCACACCGGGGCTTCTTCCGATGCTCTTAATCTCAATTGCTGCAGGATTAATTGTGGTGACGGTGATGAATCTTTTGGGATACTACACCGCAGCTGTCACCTACCGTGTGGGACTTGACCCGGATAACTTCGGTGTTCCGGTGGTTACGAGTTCGATTGATTTAATCGGGGCGACCGCACTTATTCTGGTGATGGGGATTCTGCTGTAGTTTCACCTACACCATCTTTTCCGGTTCGCTTTGCATATATTCGCGGGCAACTGTTGTCGCATAGTGTCCTGGGGGAAGTCCGAAGGATAGTGACACATCAGCTCCCGTCACTTCCGCGGTGACATCTGCATCGAGCGAGATTCTCCGGTGGAATCCGTCGAAGTTTGTATTGACAAACGCTGCAGCTTTTGCAAAGGAGTCCTCACTGATTCTGTCATTTACCATCAGGGAATGCATGGTCTTTTCAAGCGGGCCTTCGGCCGTGTCCGGGGTTTTCCCGGGCATTCTGCCTGTTGTAAAGCACCGCCTGCGCTTCATGTGCTGTCTTGCCGCTGCGAGGTTCTTTTCGGTTACGATGTCGATTCTTCCGTTTGCAAAGACCAGGTGCTCGCCGATGTCAGGTTCATTTAAGGGAATGCCTTTTCTGCAGCGCTCCGTGACCGCCATGTTAAAGAGCCATGACTGGTAGGCGGAGACAAACATTGAAAGCAGTTTCGGGGGAAGCATCTGAAGCGCTGCACCATAGTCTTCTTTATTTTTCATCAGCGAATCGAGCAGCACCCGTTCGTAGGTCAGATGGTTCGGGAGTGCATGGAGCGCCTCTTTTGCATCCAGGGTTTCTGCAAAGGCATGTCTTGCTTTTTTTACCTCGTCCGGTTCGTAGGGGAAAGCTTCTCCGACATAGAGCTCTACCGCCTTCTGATACTCCTGCCGCAGGATGTGGTACCCCATTTTGTGGGTTACGGGCTTTAAGGCGCCGAACCGCTGGATTCCAAAGTAGTTCGGGATGCCGTTTTGTATCTCCTCCGAGATGCGGGAGACGCGGTCCTTTAGTTCGTCTCCTTCAGAGGAGCAGCCGCGGAGAACAAGGGTGAACCGGTTTCCTTCAAGGTTTCCAAGGCCTAAGGAGAACTGATGCTGTGCGACCGGCTCTACGGTGATGTCTTTGATGGAAAGGGCTGCTGCCTCCTCTTCTGTTACCTGATAGAGGGAGATGTACTGTTCCGTTACCGCATTCCTGTCCTTTGTCCCGGCCCAGCCGATGCGTTTTCTGCTGATCTTTAACCGGTTTGCAACTTCCCGCATCGCCTGCTGGTGCTCCCAGGATTTTTTGGTGAGCCGGCAGATAAGGTACGGTCCGCTTCCGGTAAAGGGGATGGGAAGTTCTGTCACACGGAAGTCTTCGGGGGTGCTTCGGAGGACTCCTCCCACGCCATCCTGTGAGGTGCCAAAGTACCCTATTCCAAGAGCGTTTTCTTTTTCGAAGGGTGATGGTTTCATATTCGTTTATAGGAGTTTTAGGTCGGCTGTGATTTTATCCATAATCTCCCGCTTTGCAGGGCCTATCCCTAAAGCTGTAACGGACCCTGCGGGGATTTCGGTCATTCCTGCGTCGATGATAAGGGAGCAGGGGACGCCGAGGAGTTCTGCCTGTGCTTTGAGCATGTAGAGGGTACGCTCATCGGGTGCTTTGAGTGCTACTTTTTTCTGCCCCTCACGCATCCATTCCTTTTTGTCCGCAAGCGATGCTTTTTCGAATGCGCCGATTGAGGCATGGGCTGCCTGTGCGCACATCTTTCCGCAGCTCATTTTCAGGTCGGTCCGAAGGACAAGGCACTGTTTATATTTGAATATCTCTTCTCCGCCGTGCATTGTATGGTATTATATTGGTTTGATGAGGAAATAAAGGAGTGTATTGGATGCGGACGGGGTATGAGAGATTGAGGGGAGGTCTCCTGCCGCTGACTAAGATACTAAGATCATACTAAGATCATCTTAGTATCTTGGTATCTTGGTATTTTAGTATCCCGGACCTCCTGTCCGTGACCTCCTGTCCGTGACCTCCCGTCCGTGACCTGCCGTCTTTCGGCCCTTACTTCTCTTCCTGTTTTTTCCTGCTTTCCAGGATTATGCGGGAGATTCTTATCTCCTCAGGGTCAATCTCCTTTACTACAGAATACCCGCCGGTATTTCCCTCCTTCCATTCCAGTATCTGGAATCGTCCGGTCCGGAGATGGGGGGCTGGGGTGGATGTGATATAGCGTACTCCTGCCTTATCTTTCAGATGCTTTTTCCGGAACCCGGCTGTAATCCACTCTGCGACCTCCTGGTCAGGGTGCTCCCAGGATATCTCCTCTCCGCATCCGCAGCAGAATTTTGCATCTCCGGTGTTGAGTGTTTTGCAGTTTTTGCAGCGGTAGGTTCCAAGGAGCTGTGTTACCGCGAGTTCGACAAACTCTTCCCGCGAGGGTTTTTCGAGTTCTCCGGTTTTTTCCGGGATGATGAACTCCTGTTCGTACCAGGCGTTCAGTTCTTCGTCCGATACCAGGTCATCCGCAAATCCGGAGGCGATTGCCTTTTCGAGCGTCCGCTTTATCCATTCGTTGGTTGTGACTCCGGTTTTGCGCGCTTCAGCGCTGCACTGTTCCTTTAACTCCGGGGGTATCCGGAGGGTGAGTGCCGCGTCGTATCCTTTCGGTTTCGCTGTCATACTAATATATTTGAGCTGATTTGATATAAAATGATTCATTTGATTCAATGTTAGTTATTTGGCCACTAT
>JAGHSU010000069.1 GCA_018065685.1 Candidatus Methanocorpusculum equi
AAAATGGGGCCGCTGAGATTCGAACTCAGGTCACTACGTCCCGAACGTAATAGGATGGTCCAGGCTACCCTACGGCCCCGCCTCATTCTCATGTTTCACGTATAAGGATATAACTCATCTACAGTCTCTTTGTGAGATAGAAGCATTCTTCTGCAGCAGTAGCGGTCTAACCCTAACGAACCTCTTTGGGGTCCTCACCCGCTGCTGTTCTCTGCTGGTACTCATCCCAGTATATGGAAATTACCTTTCCACATGTGAAACATCGAACTGGTATCATAAGTTCTCTTTTTAACCTTATAAATATTTCTAGTTGAGAGAGGTAAATCTCCCAACATATTCGTTTTTCTCTGCTTAACGGTAGGATTTCTGGAAACGCGCACGTGCGCCGTGGCAGTGCGGCTTCTTTGCTTCCTTCTGACGTGAGTCGTTGACAAGGAGTGTTCTGTCGTAAGTGAGATAGGTCTCCTTGATCTTCGGGTCGTTGGTCCAGCCGAGGATTCCGCGGCCGAGAGCTGTGCGTGCAGCTTCTGCCTGGCCCATGACTCCTCCGCCAGAGACCTCGATGTCAACATCAATGCCGTCAATTGCTCCGGGTGCTAATGCAATAGCCTCGGAGATTTTTCATTCTGATAATCTCGTTGGAGTAAACCTCTAAGGGGACAGAGTTAATACGGACTCTGCCTTTTCCCTCGCGTAAGGTTGCGCGTGCAATAGCAGTCTTTCTCTTTCCGCTGGTGTTTAATGTCTTCATGTTTTACTCACCTGATTAGAACTTTGCTCCAAGGACCTTGCTGATATCTCCGACTGCAACATAGCGTGCAGAGGAAAGTCTGTCACGGTGTGCGTCTTTTAAGACTTCTGCCTGAACGTCCTTTAATTCGTACGGAACTCCGACGTATGCTTTGACACGGCGGAATGCTGCTGCTCCCGGGCGTGTCTTGTACGGAAGCATGCCGCGGATGGTTCTCTTGACTAAGTGGTCCGGGCGTCTCGGGTAGAACGGACCGCCTTCAACGGATCCGCGGACACGCTTGGTGTAGTATTCCTTTATGACCATTGCACGGTTTCCGGAAACGATTGCCTTCTCAGCGTTGATGATTGCAATCTCCTCTCCTGCAAGGACGCGGGTTGCGACAATACTGGAGAGTCTTCCGAGAAGAAGGTTTTCTGCATCAATTACAGTTACCATGTTTTTTCACCTCAGAATCCTTACGCGGCTTCCCTTCGGGTTTGCTGCAATGAGCTCTTCGATTGTCATGCAGGTACCTTTTGCCTGGGTGATTTTTTCGCGTGCTGCGTCAGAGAATGTTAAGGCTGCGACCTTTACTGCAGCGTTGATTGTTCCTGCTGCAAGGACTTTTCCCGGAACCAGGATGGTTTCGTTCTCGTTTGCGTAGCGGTTGATTTTACTGACATTGACCTCTGCGTGGTTCTTGCTGGAAGTTTCAATACGACCTGCAATTTCGCGCCAGATGTCTGCCTCGTTTTCCCGGGATACTTTTTTGAGCATCTTAATCAGGGATTCAAGGCGGGGGTTTGATTTGTTCATTTACAGTCCCTCCTGTAATGTATCTTTTAAGTCTTCGGATACTGTTTTGATATGCAGCAGCGCACGTTCGATGATCTCTTGACCGGCAGTGAGCCGTCGCTTTCCACAACGAAGATGAATCTTGTGGAGTCGGCTTTAATATGAATCGCGGATTTTTCATCTGCTTCATTTCCGGTACATGCTGTCTCACAGAGTTTACACATCGAGCAGTCTTTTTCCTTGCTCTCTCCTTTCTCGGAACGGATTACGGCTTTGCCTCCTGAAATTTCCAGGACCCTGCGCGGGCACTCGGTGATACATTTTCCACAGCCGTCACAGTCGTCTGTAATCGTGATGACGGGGTACTCTTTGTATCCGCAGGCAAGGGTTGGCTGCCATTTGGCGTGTTCTGTTCCGTAGTTTACCTCAGCAGTTGCCTCGAGGACAATCTTCTGTCCTTCCCAGAGTTTGATAATCGGGATGTTGTTGTGGACAGGAGCTGCATTCGGGTCCATTGAGATGAGGTCTCCGGAGGTTACCAGCTTAGGCCCTTCAACACTTAAGGTGAAGGTTACGGTACATCCGGGGCATCCCTCGCCTCCGCAGGAGCAGTCTTTGCGCGGCTTGTACTGCGAGAGGTCGGTTTTAATCGGGATGAGACCGAGACGGTGAGCTAATATTTCATCGAAGAGGACGCTCGTGTTGTCATAGATGCGTACATCTTCAATCGCAAGGGTTGGAACTTCTCCAATCATTGAGCGACGAAACGCGTTTGCAAATGCAGGTGTCGCTCCGTGAATCGTAAAACGTGCGACAGAGTCATCGAGCCTGCTGAATACCAGATCCATCAGACTCTCCTGCCTCTTTTTCCGCCCTTTGCACGAATGCTGTCATGCGGAACCGGGGTCACGTCTTCGATTCTTCCAATCCGGATTCCTGCACGGGAGAGTGCACGAATTGCTGCCTGCGCACCAGGTCCGGGGGAGCGCTGTCTTGCGTCCCCGGGGGCGCGGACACGGATGTGAAGTCCGGTAATTCCTTTGTCTTTTGCTGCCTGCGCAATGTTGATTGCCATCTGCATTGCTGCGTACGGCGAGGACTCATTGCGTGCCTGCTTTACGACCATACCACCGCTGGATTTGCAGATGGTTTCAGCACCTGATAAATCGGTGACGGCGATGATGGTGTTGTTAAATGAGGCAAATATGTGGGCGACTCCCCACTTTTCAGCTGCTTCTGCCATACTTAGGCCCTCTGATTCTGATTCATAATACGCTGTCTCTCACCGTTTGCTTCGTCTGCAAAGGAGGAGGTTGCGTAGTATGCAATGCTTGCTTCTTCGGATACAGAAACCATGTAGCTCGGTACACTGACACGCTGTCCTGCGATAGCGATGTGTCCGTGGGTGATGAGCTGTCTGGCCTGCTTCGGGCTTCTTGCGAGACCTTTGCGGTAGACAATGGTCTGAAGGCGGCGCTCTAAGATGTCTTCAACCTTTAAACTTAAGACATCATCCATTGCTGCTTCTGCGCCGATTAAGCCGTAGCGCTGGAGGGTGCCTAAAAGTTCATCGCGGCGTGCGACAGTCTTTTCGGTCTCACCAAGGGAGGAGACCATTGCAAGAACTTCTCTGGCTCCGCTTCTGTGTTTCTTTAAGACCTCGTTTGCTCTCCAGATTTCGCGCTTGTTACGAAGTCCGTAGTTAATTGCAAGTACACGCTCGGTCTCGATACGTGCTTTTTCAAAGCGGCGTTTCGGGGAGGAGTACTGTTTGGTATTTTTACCCGGGTATCCCATTTCTGTTCACCTCAGTTAGTTTGTCTTCCTCTTGGAAACACCGACAATCCTTCCGAATCTGCCGGTGGATTTCGTACACTGACCACGGACCTTTAATCCGTTCTCATGACGAACTCCGCGGTAGCACCGCATCTTCTTCATGAGGTTGATGTCATC
>JAGHSU010000167.1 GCA_018065685.1 Candidatus Methanocorpusculum equi
TAGCGCTTCGAAAAGCCGCGTCCGCATATCTTCCGGACAGCCTCGCATACAAACCGAAGAAAGCGATGCAGTACGGAAGCGGGGTTGCAAAGTTCATCGCCCGCCTGGCCAAAAAAGCTAATATGAAGCCGCAGAAATATATAGAACAGTTTTGATAGACAGGTTTGAGAGATATAACAATGTATGAGTTAATCAGTGTCGGAGAAAACACCTGGTACATCGACTGCCCCGCAAAAATCGGCGTGGTACGTGTCGCAGACGGCATGTACATAATCGACAGCGGAAATGACAAGGATGCAGGGCGGAAAGTCCGTCAGATATTTGAACGCGAAGGATGGACTCTCAAAGGAATTTTAAACACCCACTCCCACGCGGACCATGTCGGAGGAAACAAATATCTGCAGAACAACACCGGATGCAGCATATTTGCAGAGCCGGTTGAAGCGTCATTTATCGAACACCCTATCCTGGAGCCCGTATACCTGTTTGGCGGATTTCCCCCGTCTGATCTGCGGCATAAGTTCCTGATGGCACAGGAGTCCTCGGCAAAACCGCTTTCAGACCCGGCGTTCCCGAAAGACATAACCCCTGTCCCTATCCCGGGGCACTACTTCGGACAGACCGGATTTAAAACCGCGGACGGCGTGTTCTTCATCGCAGACTCCGTCTGCAGAAGGGAAACCCTTGACAAATACACCGTCTCAGTGATCTATGATGTAAAAGGGGCACTTGCAACCCTTGACCTGCTGGAGGCTTCCGATGCAAAACTGTTCGTTCCATCGCATGCCGCACCAACTGAAGATATCAGAGACCTTTCCTCTTACAACCGTGAAAAGATTTTTGCGGTCAAAGCTTTCCTCCTTGAAATCTGCTCGGGCGGACTGACCTTTGAAGAGGTTCTGCAGCGGGTATTTACCGGTTTTGGGCTTATCATGACCTTCGAGCAGTATGCTCTTGTTGGAAGCACCATCCGCTCCTATCTCTCATGGCTGAAGGAGGAGAAACTCTTATCCGCTTCGTTTGAGGATAACAGACTCCTATGGAGGACAGTAGATGGCTGATATTGTCACGTTTTTAGTAGGGCTTGGCATCTGTATTGCGGTCGCCGTGGGATTGACTGTTTTGCAGATGAAGCTGCGCAAAAAAGCGGACGCCAGAAAGGCAGCAGCGGATAAGACTTCTGCTGCTGCGGCGGCAAATGAAAAGTTTGTCGTCGGGCGAATCTATCAGATGCCTGACGGTTCGCTTGCCAAATATGTGGGGGACGGCAGGTTCCTGAAGGTAAAGGAAGAGTAAACAGGGAGTAAACGGGAAACAATGTCTTCTTCCAGACCTGCCGCTATTAAAACCGCGGTCCTCGGCGTTGGAAACCTACTTCATTCCGATGACGGGGCAGGACCCCGTCTTGCAGACATGCTGTCCTGCGAAAAAGAACGCGGCATCTCCGCTTTCAACTGCGGGACTGCCCCGGAAAATTTCACGGGTGTGATTCGAAACCTGCACCCGGACCTTCTCATCATAGCTGACGCCTCTTTGATGAATGAGGCACCCGGCACCCTGAAACGGATTCCGCCGGAAAAGATAGCAGATGCTGCGGTAGGAACTCACATGCTTCCCTTATCTCACTTATTCTGCTATCTGCAGGACTGCGCAGAAAAAATTATTTTGATAGGAATCCAGCCTGAGTCACTCGAAGACGGGGATGACCTGTCCCCTAACGTCGAAGCTGCGGTCCGCCGATTAAAAGAGCTGATTCTTTCAGGAGAAACAGAGAGCATCCCGGTGTTCTGACCTGACCTTTATCTCCTGTTTTTCTTCGGCGTGTCGCATCTTAGGACATCGTAATCGATCATCTTTGCTTTTTTGGCAGTTGCCGCTAAATCAGCCTGAATCGCAACCATATTCATAAATGTCATTATGAAATCGAGGACAACTCCGAGGATGATTGCAACCGTCAGAGCTTCGGAAGGGAGGCCGAGATAGAGGAAAAGCAGGGAAAAGACTACAGTAACTCCTCCCGGAATTGGCGGGACAACGATTGCCATAATTCCTGTAACAATTATTGCGAGAATCAGCCAGGCGAAGTTCACCTCAACACCATATCTGTTTGCCATACATATCGCGGTGCAGAACATCACGACAGCAACTCCGGAACGTGAAAAGACAATTCCAAGCGGCACACCGAAAAACGCCAGTTTGTCATCAATACCAAGAGCCCCCCTGCAGGTTTTCAGGGTTGTGGAAAATGTCGCGGCGGAAGAGGATGTTGCACTTGCCACAATAGAGGTCGGAAGCAGTTTTTTGATAAGGGTGCCGATACTGACCTTTAATCGCACCGAAGATGCAATCAGCATAAGCAGCAGGAGGATTACAGCATAGATTCCTATGTTTGCAAATAACTGCCAGAGCGTTGCAAGTTCTGCCCATGATACTTTGAAGGAGAGGTTGAGTACACTTATAAAGATAAAAACCGGAAGCAACCGGGTAATCCATTCCATGATTAGCAGCACGATTGAGTTCAGCTGCCCCGCAACCTTTACGCACTCGGGGACTTTTTTATTCAGAACAAGGAGTGCGATTCCGAAGATGACGGCAAGAAAGATTACCTGCAGTACATTCCCCTCGGAAAACGGGGCAACAATGTTTGAGGGGAAAATTCCCAGAATAAAACTGAATGCTGGGTCAAACAGATTATCAACTTCCGCATTGAAGGTTGGTACTATCCTGAAGAACAGGGCGGATACTGCGGCACAGATTACAAGAGAGAAGAATATTCGCCCTATGTATCTTCCAAGAAGACCTTTGCCGAGAGAGCCGAGTGTTGCCAGGTCCCCTATACTGTATATTCCCCACATCAGGGATAAAAACATCATCGGCAGTGCAAACGTTACCAGGACACCGACAAAGGTGTCAAAGAGTGGGGTAATCACTCCATCTGCCAGTCCGGTGCTTATCTCTTTCGGGAGCAGACCGCAGAGAAACCCTGCCAGAATGCCTGCAGCAACGGCGATGAGCATCGGAATAAGCGGATTTACTTTTTTCCGCTTCGGCATAATGGTCAGCTGATTTTCGCCGTTTACGTACTGAAATGACGGGGATATGCCAAGGTCAGTAAAAAGAGTTGTAACCGCGTTTCCGCCGGTTATCATACTGTCGTCTGCATCCTCTTCAAAGACACTGACTTTTTCCCCGGGGCAACAATGGTAATTACAGTGTGTAAAAGCCGTTTTCCCCGCCGGAAGCTGCAGATTTGTTCTTCACCCAGTTCTTTCTGCCACTGATAAAGGACAAATCCCACAGATGCCTGAAGCTCAGGAAGACTTATCGTTTCACTCTTCGTTGTACAGATGGTTGATTCAATGAGTGAAAGGACTTCATGAATTCCGTCCCCGGTAAGGGGAAATGACTGACTGGAAGACTCCGGCATGGTTTTGCAGTTATTTACATATTTTTGTCTTATTTGCTTATTATAGGTTCGTATTCAATCAGACTGCGGTTGATGCGGTATCCAGCACATTTGTTCGGCCTTCTGCTGTTGTTTGTATCAGTTCGGCATCATTTTCCCGCAGGAACCGTTACTTTTCCGCTTTTTCCGGATTGGTATTTTGCAGGGTGTTGTAGTCAATCTGTTTCGATTTCTTTGCGACATGGGTAAGGTCGGCTAATATAGCAAGCATATCGTGTGATGTTGAGGGGAAATCAAGGAGAATCGATGCAACGACGCCGATTGCCATCGCCTCCATTGGGATACCAAGCTGCGTCATGAGTAAAGAGAGGACAATGAGTGCACCTCCCGGGACCGGCGGTGCTGCTATGGCGAGGAGTCCTGATAAAATAAGTGCTATAACCACCCAGGAAACCGTCATCTCAACGTTAAAGATTATCGCCAGAAAGAGAGCGGTGGCAAAAAGGGACAGTGCATATCCCCCTCTCGAAAATGCAATTCCAAGCGGCACACCAAAGTAGGTGAGTTTGTTGTCAATCCCGAGATCATCACGGGGGGCTTTCAGGAGATGGGGGAACGCTGCCGCAGACGAGGCAGTACTGAGCGTCAGAAGATATACCGGGAGTGCCTTTTTGATAAAGATTTTCGGCTGAATCTTTAAACGCAGTGAGACCGTGTAGTATCCCGAAATTAGTTCACAAGTTTTTGACCAATCAAATCCGAAATTATGTTTTGTTTCAAGAACTATCCAAAAAATGGTCCTTGATTTTCAAAAATTTTTACCATCCTATAATAATCTATCTATTTTCTAAGGGGAAACTATATTCTCTCCACCGAATAATC